>CAYUKE010000154.1:0-7801 GCA_964445185.1 uncultured Geminicoccaceae bacterium | reverse complement strand
TACCAGCCGGCGGACGCTGCGGTGACGACGCCTTTGAACTGGGCGGTCCAGCTGGGCACCAGGTCCAGGGCGATGGCGTACGGGAGGAGCCGCTCGAACCGCTCCGGCGTGTGGTCAGGCGGGTGCAGCGCCTCCAGCCGCGCCGCCTCGGCGACGCCCAGATAAAGCTCGAGCCCCTCGACCGCATCGAGCAGCTCGCGACCGGCGATCGTCGGCGCGGCCATCGCATCGCGAAAGAGCCCCGCGACCCCGCCAAGCGCCAGCCCAGCGACAACGATGATCGCGGCCTCAGTCGCACCATCGCCGTAGAGCGCGGCGCCGCTGCCGCCGATCATGGCGGCCGGGGCGAACACGGCCATGCCGAGCGGGACGACGGCGAGCACGGCCTTCGCCCGCTCGCCGTCTGCCAGCGCCGTGCGGACGATCTGCGTTGCCATGAACGTCGTGAGCGACGCCCAGACCAACGCGAAGGCGTAGATCAGCAAGGTCTCCGGCTGGCCGCTATAGGGGAGGACGAGGGCGAGCGCGGCGAGGGCCGCGAGCGCGAGAATGCCGAGGGTTGCTGGTCGCTCGTTGAGCTTGAACGCAGCGTCTCGGTACTCGGCGTGGAGCGCCTTGCGCAGCGCGCGCCTGGCCTGGTCGACCGGCGCCGAAGCCTTGCCAGGGCCGGCGAGGACGAGCCGCTCATCCTCCGAGAAGAGGGCCGACGCTACCGCCTCTTCGCCGCGCGAGAGACCCGCACCCGCTCCCACCCGCTCGAGCGTGAACCGCGGCTTGGCCTCGGCGCCCGCGTCGACGATCCGCAACGCGCCCTTGACCGCGAGGCTGACAACACACGCGGTGAACGCGCGGCCGTCGGCCTCGCGCCGCTTGAGGTAGCGACATGCGGCGGGCGACACGCCCTCAGGCGGCTCGAAACGCGGATAGACGGCGCCGGTCAGCGGATCTCTGCCGCGTCGCCACCAGAGACCGAAGCAGAGCCCGCCGCCCGCGGCGAGGGCACCGCCGAGCGAGACGACGAGCACCGGCAGGCCCGCAAGCGTCGGCCCCTGGACCGGGCCAACCGACGCGACGACGTCGGGCGGCCAGGCGACCGCCACGGTGAAGCCCTCGCCAGGCGCTAGCGGCGCCGTCGTCCGCGCGCGAAACACGCCGGCCTCGGCGGTGTCGACGACGAAGTCCTCGCCCTGCGCGCCGAGCGGACCGGTATAGCCGGCAAACTGCGTCAGCTCGACCGCGACGGGCAACGTGATCGCGACCGCGGCCGCGTCGATCGTGAACGTCCAGGCATTGCCCGTGACGTTCCAATAGAGCTCGTCGTAGTCATCGAAGCTGCGGAGCTGCCCGGCGGTGCGGTAGCGCAGCGTGTAGGTCTGCACCGACGGCGCGATGAGGAGCGTGTCGGCGTCGCCGATGCGGACCTGCGCGAAGCCGCCGTCGCGGCTCAGGCTGTAGGGCTCGGGGGCGTCGTTCCGCAGCACGTCGAGCACCTCGAAGGAGGTGCGGCCGCCATCGGCGTGGGCCAGCGGGAAGTCGCGGACGATGCCGCGTTGGATCTCGGCGCCATCGACGCTCACCGTGATGGTCTCGGTCACCGTCAAAACACCGTCCGCACCGACCGTGACGTCGGCGACGAAGCGCTCGATGGCCTCGCGCGCCGCAGCTGGCAGCGCCGCCAGCAGCAGGAGCAGGGCAACGGCGAGCGCGCGCATCAGTTCTCCGCCGTGCCCGATGCCACCGACGGCGACGTGAACGCGACCTGCGGCACGGCGCGCTCCGTCGGATCCTCGATCTCGAAGTAGTCGGCCTGGTCGAAGCCGAACTGACCGGCGACGAGGTTGGAGGGGAACTGCTCGATCTGCGTGTTCAGCTTGCGCGCGGTGCCGTTGTAGTAGCGGCGTGCCTTCTCGAGATCGCCCTCAATCTCGTAAAGCTGCTCCTGGAGCTGGCGAAAGCCCGCATCCGCCTTAAGCTCGGGGTAGGCCTCGGCGAGCGCGAACAAGCGGCCGAGCGCCTGGGTCAGCACGTTCTCGGCCTCGGCCTGGCCGCTCGTCGTCGCGGCATCCAGGCTGCGCGTCCGTGCGGTGGTCACCGCCTCCAGCGTCGCTTGCTCGTGGGCGGCGTAGCCCTTCACCGTTTCGACCAGATTGGGCACCAGGTTGGCGCGCCGCTTGAGCTGCACGTCGATACCGGACCAGCCCTCGCGGACCAGGTTGCGGTTGCGGACGAGCCCGTTGTAGGTGGCGACGACGTAGAGGATGACCCCGACGCCGGCCGCGACGACGATCCCGAGAACGACCAACGCTCCGATCCTTCCATCCTGCACCCGTGGCGCCGAGCGCGATGCCGCGCACGCGGGTCCGTGTCAATCGCGCGGCCGTTGGTAACCGACCAGCCAAGGCCTAGAACAGGCGAAAATCACGGAGAGACGCCGTTGGCCGTCACCTATGTCAGCACCCGTGGCGCCGCCGCCCCCGCCACCTTCGAGGACGTGCTGCTCGCCGGGCTGGCGCCGGACGGCGGCCTCTATCTGCCGAGCGCTTGGCCCCAGCTTGCGGACGGACTAGCCCGCCACGACTACCCGCACACCGCGGCCGCCGTACTGGCGCCCTTCGTGGACGACTGCCTAACGCTCAGCGAGCTGACCGCCCTCAGCCAGCGGACGTACGCGGGCTTCGACCATCCGGCGACCGCACCACTCGTCCAGATCGGACCCGACCGCTGGCTCCTCGAGCTGGTGCACGGCCCGACGCTCGCCTTCAAGGACTACGCGATGCAACTGCTCGGCCGCCTGTTCGAGGCGGTTCTCGAGCGGCGCGGCGAGCGGGTAACGATCATCGGGGCGACCTCCGGCGACACCGGCGCGGCGGCCGTCGGCGCGCTCGCGGGCCTCAGCCGCGTCGACGTCGCCATCCTCCACCCGTGGGGGCGCGTGTCCGAGGTACAGCGCCGGCAGATGACGACCTGCACCGCCGCAAATGTCACCAACGTCGCCATCGAAGGTACCTTTGACGACTGCCAGGACCTGGTGAAGGCGATGTTCAACGACCGCGTCTTCAACGACGAGCTGCGGCTCTCGGGCATCAACTCGATCAACTGGGCACGGATCGCGGCGCAGGCCGTCTACTACGTCTATGCCGCAGCCAGGCTTCAGGGCCCGGTCAGCTTCGTCGTGCCGACCGGGAACTTCGGGAACGTGTTCGCGGGCTATGTCGCCAGGGCCATGGGCGCGCCCGTTGATCGGCTGGTCGTCGCCACCAACCTGAACGACATCCTCGCCCGCTTCTTCCAGACGCGCGGCGCCTACGAGGCCTCCGATGTGGCCGCAACCTTGAGCCCGTCGATGGACATTCAGGTCGCCTCGAATTTCGAGCGGGCGCTCTACGAGGCGAGCGGTTGCGATCCGACGACGGTGCATGGCTGGATGAAGGCTTTCGCCGAGACGCGACGGTTCGCGGTGGACGACGCCGCGTTCGCCTGGCTCAGCCTGCGCTTCGCCGCCGATCGGGTGGACGAAGCGACCACGCGCGCCCGCATCCGCCGGAGCTACGAGCACGGCCTCGGCCTGATCGATCCGCACACGGCCGTCGGCCTCGACGTCGCCGACCGCATCGCCGCCGACGGGCCGGTCGTCACGCTCGCGACCGCGCATCCGGCCAAGTTCCCGGACGCCGCAGCCGCCGCGGGCGTGCCGCGCGCCGAGCTGCCGCCCTCACTCGCCGACCTCTACGATCGCCCAGAGCAGGTGACCCGTCTGTCCAACGATCTTGCCCAGGTCCAAGCGCACATCCGCCGCTGGCAGGCCGAGCGATGAGCGCCGTGGACCTTAGCGGCCGCGTCGTCCTGGTCACCGGTGCGAGCCGTGGCCTCGGCCGCGCGGTGGCGCTCGAAGCGGCGCGGGCCGGCGCGCATCTAGTGCTGACAGCGCGCACCCAGGGCGCGCTGGAGGAGCTGGACGACGCGATCCGAGAGGCTGGCAACGAAGCACCGACCCTGGCGCCCCTTGACCTCTGCGACGGCGAAGCGGTGATCGGGCTCGGCGCCGCGATCATGGCGCGCTTTCAAAGGCTCGACGGGCTGGTCCACGCCGCCGGCATGCTCGGCGTTCTCTCGCCGGTGGCACATGTGAAGCCGGCGGTGATGGACGAAGCGCTGGCGCTGGGCGTCACGGCGGTGCAGCGGCTGATCGCGTCGCTCGATCTGCCGCTCCGCCAGAGCGCGTCCGGCCGGGGCGTCTTCGTCACCTGCCGGCAGGGACGCGACGGCCGCCCCTTCTTTGGCGCGTTCGCCGCACCACGCGCCGCCGCCGATGTCCTGGCCCTGGCCTACGCGGCCGAGACCGCAAAGAGCGCCCTCAAGGTCAACCTGTTCGATCCAGGCCCGATGGCGACTCGGCTGCGGCGCGAGGCCTATCCCGGCGAAGCGGCCGACAGCCAACCCCAGCCCGACTCTGCCGCGCCGGAGGTCCTGGCGCTTCTCAGCCCGGCCTGCGCCCTCAGCGGCAGCCTCGTCACCGCGGCAGGGCGTTGATGCGGTAGATCGCCCGCAGCAGGTCGCTCATCTCCGCTGCCGGGCCGAACGCCTCCTTGAACAGCACCTCGGCCTCGCCCTCCAGGTAGAGCCGGCTCAGGCCCTGGTCGACCGCGAGGCGGAACTCGCTGTCCGCCCGCGGCAGAGCCAGGGCGTGGGTCTCCAAGGTGAACTGATCGGCGGCAACAACCAAGTCGTCGTTGCCGTCCTGTGCGACGAGGAACTGCAGAATTGAGCGGTCCGCGAAGTAGGCGTCCGCGGTGCCATCGCGCAGCCGCGCCAGACCCGCATCGTGGTCGGCGACGGTGCTGAGCTCCGCTTCGAGACCAGTCTCCTCGAGGGTTCGCACCAGCGCCTCCTCGGTGGTCGTGCCGGCGGTGACGGCGATCGTCTTGCCGGCAAGCTCGGCGAGCGATCCGGCTCCGCCCCTAGGCAGCGCGATGCCGGCACCATCGATGAAGGTCGGGATCGAGAAGTCGACGCGGCCGCGCCGCGAAAGGGTCTGGGTCGCCGCACCGCAGAGGATGTCGATCTCGCCTTGAACCAGCGCATCGAAGCGGCTCTCGGCCGTGACCGGGACATAGTCGATCTCGAGCTCGGCGATGCCCGCCGCACCGGCAATGTCCTCCGCGATCGCCTCGCAAAGGCCGACCGAGTAGCCGCTCGGCGCGCCGGTTACCGGGTCGGCAAACGAATGCGGGATCGCGGTCTCACGGTAGCCGATCCGAAGCGTGCCATCATCGGCGATCCGCTCGAGGACCTCGGCGGCGCCGACGGCCGGCACGAGGCCGACGAGGACGAAGGTCAACATCCGCAGGACCATGTTCTGTCTCCCAGCTTGGTTTGTTGACGGGCTTGTTGCACAAGCCCCGCGCGCGATCACCCCGAATCACGCAAGGGCCCGGGGCCGACCCGAGATGGCGGCGCGACGACCTGGTCCCACGCGCTCATGCGTCGACGCTTGGCGACACGGATCCGTCGTTGCCGACGGAGGTCGCGGCGCCGCTCGAAGCTGCTGCACCATCGGCCGAGTTTGAGCGCACGAATGCGGAGTGCCGCCGCGCCCCGACCGAGCAAGGCTCTGGCTGGCGGAAGCAAAGGGAACGGCAGGTGATCGCGTGAACAAATCGATGACGCTGCTCGAATGGACACTCTTGATCACGCTCTCCATCGTTTGGGGCGGCTCATTCTTCTTCAACGAGGTGGCGCTGCGCGATCTGCCGACCCTCACCGTCGTGTTCGCACGGGTCGCGTTGGCGGCGGTGATCCTGCTCGCCGTCTGTCGCGTCGCCGGCGTGCCGATCCCGGTGGACCTGCGCGTCTGGCAGGCGTTCGTCGTCATGGGCCTCCTCAACAATGTCGTCCCGTTCACCCTGATCGTTTGGGGGCAGACTCACATCGCCTCAGGCGTCGCCTCGATCCTCAACGCAGCCACGCCGCTCTTTACGGTCGTCGTCGCCCACTATCTGACGGCCGACGAGAAGTTGACCAAGCAGCGCGCGTTCGGCGTGCTTGCGGGGTTCGTCGGAGTCACCATCCTGATCGGCGTCGACACGGTGCGCGCGCTCGGGGTCGACATCGCGGCCCAGCTCGCCTGTCTCGGTGCGGCCCTGTCCTACGCCTTCGCCGGCGTCTTCGGCCGACGCTTCCGGCGTCTCGGGGTGCCGCCGCTGGCAACCGCGACCGGCCAGGTCACGGTCTCCAGCTTGCTCCTGCTGCCGCTGATGCTGGCCGTCGACCAGCCCTGGACGCTTGCCGCACCGGGCCTGGCCGCGATTGCAGCGGTCATCGGGATCGCTGCGCTGTCGACCGCCTTCGCCTACGTCCTCTACTTCCGCATCCTCGCGACGGCGGGTGCCACCAACCTCCTACTTGTGACGTTGCTGGTCCCGGTCAGCGCCACCCTGCTGGGGATCACCATCCTCGGCGAGAGGCTGGCGCTTCAGCATGTGCTCGGCATGGCCTGCATCGGGCTCGGGCTCGCCGCCATCGACGGCCGCGCGCTCCGTCTCTTGCGTTTACGCGGCGCGCGCCGACAAACGGAGGGCGCGCCCGGGGTGCCGCCGACGGAGAGCTAGTTGCCCGACGGCGGTCGGCGGCACCCCGGCCGAGCGGCGGCGCCCTCAGGCCGCAGCAAGCCGGATCCGCTCGCCATCGAGCGCCGTCCACTCGAGGCCGCCGACATAGCGGTGAGAGAGGCGCCCATCATCATCCATCGCGAAGAGATGCAGCCAGCGGTTGTCGAAGAGCTGGCGGACCAGCTCGTGCTTCTCGATGATCGCGTTCATCGCGTCGATCGGCGCCTCGATGATCACCGACAGGCGCAACGGCTCGTGCATGTAGCGCTCGCCGTCATGAACCGACTGCCACGGCAAACCGGCACGCAGGATGCCGCCATTGCCCTCGAAGACGCCAATACCCCCCGTCACGTTGTGGAGGAGCTTGTTGCCCGAGCCGAACGTGTCCGGGGCCACCGTCGAGCCGTAGTACTGCAGGCTGATCCAGCTAGCGACGACCACGGGCGCGGTCATGATGAGCTCGAGGACGCCGAAGCCACGCGGGCCGTCTTGGCGCCAATCGTAGTCGTGGAGAAAGGCGCGGCCCTCCAGCTTACGGCCGGCTGTCCGCGCGCGCGGCGCGGCGATGAACGCCTTGCAGCCGGCGAGCGCCCACTCCGGGCGGACCTCGGCCCAATCGCGAGCGCGGACGGGGATGTCACCTTGGCGGGTCGCGCGGGGCAGGCGCAGCGCGCGCTCGCCGCGCGTCACCTTGCCGGCGGCGGTGAGCCACTCGCGCGTCCGGCCGAGATCGGCGGCGTGCGCCGGCGAAGTCACGTCCTGGTCGTAGAGCGTGATGCTGTCGGTCGTAGTATCATGCAGAGCGCCGATGAAGAGCGTGTCCGCCGGCACCTCGATACCCCGTTCCAATAGCCCGTTGCGAACCTCCGGGTCGTTGAGCAGAAGCGCCAGGAGGCGCGCGTTGACCTCGCCCGAATAGCCGCCGCAGGCGCCGCAGTGCAGGCCGCTGGCGTGCGGGTTGTTGACGACGTTGGCGCCATGGCCCGCGAGCATGATGACGCGGCCGAAGCCGCTCGTCAGCGACATGGCGCGGAGCACGGTTTCCGCCGCCCCAATCCGCGTCGGCAGATCCAGCTCGGGCGCGAATCGCGGCGTCGGATCTTTCGGTACGGGCATAGGATTGAGGTGGAAAGCGTCGCGCAGCAGCCGCTGGATGTAGACGGGCCCCATCGCCTCAACGAACGCGAAGGACG
>CAYUKE010000153.1:0-7807 GCA_964445185.1 uncultured Geminicoccaceae bacterium | reverse complement strand
CCGACCCCGGATGCGCCCCTGCGCGACGGCTGCGATCGGCGCGCCAGTGCGTACGCGAGCACCTTCGCGCTCGGCGGCGCGGCGGGCGTGCCAGCGAGCGACGCGCCGCTGACTGCTGGCTACGACCTCGGCCAGCCGCCGGCTCGTGGCAACCTTCCGGCGTCGTCCGGCACGGATCCGTGTGTTGTCGGTGCGCGCTAATGCCGATGCTCGTCTGCGTCGCGGCAGCCGCCGCGCTTGTCCTTCTCTTCAGCGCAGCACCGAGCGCAGCGCAAAGTCTGCCTGACCTCGGCTTCGAGCGGCGCGTCGCGCCTTCGCTCGAGCCGCTGCAGCCGGGCGAGCCGCCGTCACCGCCGCCAGCGATCGACGTACCGCCGGGGGTCCCCGACATCGCGCCACGACCGGTCCCGACGACCGATCCATCGGTGCCCCGCGTGTTCGTCGCGCGCGTCGCGATCGTTGGCAACACGCAGCTCGATGCCGCCGAGCTGGCGGCGATCGCCGCTCCCTTCGAGAACGCAGACCTCAGCGTCGCCGACATTCTCACGCTGCGCGACGCCCTCACCCGCGCCTATGTCGATGCCGGCTTCGTCACGTCCGGCGCGGTGATCCCGGAACAGGATCTGCGCGACGGCAGCCTGCGCGTCGACATCATCGAGGGCGCCCTCGAGGCGATCGTCGTCCGTGGCGTCACCCGCCTCGACCCCGACTATGTCCGCGCCCGGCTGGCACGTGCGATCGCCGACCCCGTCGATCTTGCCGACGTTCAAGCCGGCCTGCAGCGCCTGTTGAACGACCGCGCCATCCGTCGCCTCGATGCGCGGCTGGGACCCGGCAGCGCCCGCGGCCTGGCCATCCTCGAGGTCGACGTCGAGGAAGCCAGGCCGATCGACGCGCGCCTGCTGGTCGCCAACGACCGCTCGCCGAGCATTGGCGGCACCCGTGGCTCGGTGCTCCTGGTTGCCCCCAACACCCTCGGCTTCGGCGACGAGACCCGCCTCGAGCTCACGGCGATCGCGGGCGGTCCGGAGGCGGCGATCAGCTACAGCGTTCCCATCGCCCCCAACAACCTCCGCGCCTTCGTCTCTGCTTCGACCTACCGGTTCGACTTGGTGGAGGATCCGCTCGACGAGCTCGACATCAACGCGGAGGCGACCGGCTTCGCCTTAGGCTTCGCCTATCCACTGATCGACGCTGACAGCGCGCGGCTCTCGATTGTCGGCACCGTCGACCGGCAGTTCACCAACACCACGCTCGATGACGAGGGCTTCTCGTTCGCGCCCGGGGCCGTCGACGGCGAGACCGTGGTCACCGCCGTTCGATTCACGCCGAACGGCGAGTGGCGGTCAGCGCGCCGCGCGCTTGTCGGCCGGGCCACGGTGAGCGTGGGCGTCGACGCGCTCGACGCCACAGTGCAGCCGGACGGCATCCCCGACGGTCAGTTCGTGAGCCTGTTCGCGCAGGGTCTCTGGGCCGAGCGGCTCAACGCCGAGGGCCGCCGGATCATCGCCCAGGCCAACCTGCAGCTCAGCAATGATGGGCTGCTGCCGATCGAGCAGATCGCGATTGGCGGCAGCGACACGGTCCGCGGCTACCGCACCAACACGCTCGTCCGCGACTCCGGCTGGACGGCCTCGCTCGAGTTCCGCGAGCCGGTGGCTCGGCTGCGCTTGTCCGAGGATTCGGTTGATCCGGCGACCGGCACGGTCGAGGCGCTGGTCTTCACCGATCACGGTGGTGGCTGGAACGTCAATCGCCCGACGCCTTCGGTGACCGCGATCCACAGCGTCGGCGCCGGCGTGCGCTGGCAGCCGCTCGACGGCCTCGACGTCGGCCTCGACGTCGGTGTGCCACTCCGCGACGCGCGCCCGGGCGGTGCCGACAGCTTGCAGGACATGGGCATCCACTTCCGGATCACCCTGCGCCCGCTCGCGCTGCGCGAGTGACCTGCCGCAGCTTCAGGGCGCGTGGACCGGATGGGTCGAGGCGGCCGAGGCCGAGAGCCCGACCTGCTCGAGCAGCGCTGTGCGCGCCGTGCCGGCCAACGGATCGGTGCCTCGGCGTTCTGCGCGCATGACGGCATCGAGCGCGTCGTACCACAGGCCCGCGGCGGCAAGCGCGGTCGCGTCGCCCTGCTCCGCTGACGAGGGGACCGCCGCATGGCGGAGGGTCGCTGCGGCGAACACGTCCGCTGAGCGGCTGGTTTCGTCGACGATCACGGCGACGCTGAAGCGGTACTCGACGTCCGGATCGAGGCCCGCCGGCAGCGTCACCGAGTGAAAGCCGGCCGGTGGTGGCGCCAAGCGTTGCTCAAGCACGGGGTCGGCGGCGAAGCTCGTGGCGTCGATCAGCGTGATCTCGACCGGGTGACCGCAGTCGCGCGCCAAGTGCCACCAGACCGTTGGCTCCCGTGCGCCGGCGAGCCCGGTCTGCAGCGGCGCGAGGACGTCGACGTGGGTCAGGCAGGCCTCGGTCCCGCGCGACGACGCGGCCACGCGGGTCGGTGGCGCCCCCACGTTCGGCGGGACATAGCGAGGCACCTCGCCGGTGCTGGGAGCGTTCGTCTGGGCGACAGCGGCCTGCGTCAGCAGGATCAACACGACGCCAACGATGTGCGTTCTACGCATGCGTGACCTCCGATGCCGGCTCGTCGCGGTGCATCGCAGCGAGCCGATAAACGGCGATGGCGCCGCCGCGACCCCTCAGTGCGGCTTCCGTCTCGTAGGGATGGACGGCGTAGCCGGCGCCGAGCCGTTGCATCGTCGCGGCGCTGAGCAGGATGCGGACGTGTCCGCCGTCACACCCGATCGCGTCCTCGTCCTTGCGGTAGGACTCGAGCCGGGCTGCGACGTTGGCCGCGTCCCCCAGCACCGTATACTGCAGCCGGTTGATGCCGCCGGTGGTGCCGGCGACGAGGCGCCCGGTGGCGATGCCGATCCGCATCCGCATGGTCGGCAGGCCGTCCTCCACGTTGCGCTGGTTGAGCCGGGCGAGGCTCTCCGCCATGGCGAGCGCCACGTCTGCGGCGGCGCGGGCGTCGGTGTCGATCTCGGCCTCGTCGCGGCGCGGGATCGGAATGCCGAATACGGCCATGACACCGTCGCCCGAGTACTTCTCGACGACGCCGCCATGGGCGTCGACGATCGAGGTGATCTCGCCGACATAGCGGTTGATCCAGCGCATCAGCTCCGGCGGCGGCAGCTGCTGGCTGATGCCGGTGAAGCCTGCGAGATCCGAGAACAGCACGGTCGCCGTCAGCTCCTGCGGCGGCGGCAGCCCGTGGTCGAGGAAGGTCTCGCGCTCGGCCCAGGCGATCGCGGCGATGCGCGGCGACAGATGCAGGCCGAACAAGCGGAACACCGCCGCGCGCTCGCGGAAGTGGCGCCGTGCCGCCATGCCCATGCCGCTGGTGAAGGCGAGGGCCAGGACCAGGAGCAGCGCCGGCGTCGATACCCAAAGCCCGGCCACCATCGAAGCCGCGCCACCGGCGGTGAGCGCAAGCGCGAGGCCGACGGCGAGCGCGGCGCGGAGCCACGGCGCAGCTGGCAACAGCGCCAAGCCGGCGGCGAGCGCGGCGGTCGCCAGCGCCAACAGCGCCGTCGCTCGGTCGCCTACCGCCGCGAGCGGCCGCACCGTGCCCGTCGCCTCGCGGATGAGCTGTGTGGTCATGTGCGCGTGCAGCGCCACGCCAGGCAGGCGTCGGGCGTTCCCGCCCTGGAGTGCCACCGGCACCTGCAGGATGTCGCGCGCGCCGATCGTGTCGGTAAGCCCGATCAGCACGACCCGATCGGTGAACCGGCCCGCCGGCAAGGCGCCTTCGACCACGTCGGCGAAGGTCACGAACTCGATTCCGTTGGCGCCGGCGGGGAAGCTCAGGAGGAACTGGTAGCCGCCAGCCTCACCCGCCTGGTAGAGGCCACGGCGCGCCGGCAAGGGGGCGTAGGTGGCAGCGCCGAGCTGGAGCCATCGCGGGTTGGCGCGTGCTGCGGTCGGGCCGATCCCTTGCGGCGCGAGGACGCGCTCGGCGAGCCGCAGCGCCAGCGAGGTACCGAAGCTGTCGCCGCCGCCGACGAAGAGGAGCCCACGGCGGACGACGCCATCCCCGTCGAGCGGTACGTCGGCGAAACCGAGTCGCGCCTCGGCCGTGACCGACGGTGGCGGGGGCACGGCGAAGCGCACACCGGGGCCGCCGACCGCGTAGACGACGACGAGCGCGTCGGTGTCGCGAAAGAGCTGCTCGAGCGCTGCGGTCCCCGGCCGAACGGCGAGGTCACGGAACAAGTCCAGCCCGATCGCCGTCGGCCGGTCCGCAGCGATGGCGGCGAGCGCATGGGCGAGGACGCCGTCTGCCACCGGGTCGCCGTAGCGTTGGAGCGCCGCCTCGTCGATGCCGACGACGACGACGCCCGGCTCCCCAGCACCGGTTAGTCCGATCCGGAGCGCCAGCTTGCGGTCGTAGGCCCAGAGCTCGAGCGGCTGCAGCCAGGCCGCCTCGCGCAGGCCGGTGACGAGCAGCGCAGCGGCGAGGGCGAGCACGAGCGTCGCCGCAACATGACCGTCACCGCGCGCCATCCACCGCATCGCTTGCCTAGAGCCAGTTGCCGATGACGATGAACGGCGCCCAATAGGCCGGATGGCGGAACCGGGCGGAGGCCAGTTGGGCCACCTGGGCGCGGCGTAGCGCTTCGGCGCGTGTGACGCCGCCTGCCGCCAGCTCTTGGTAGAAGGTGGTGACCAGCTCGGCGGACGATTCGTCGTTGATCGACCAGAGCGAGGCGACGGCGCTGCGGGCGCCGGCTTTGACGGCGATGCCGGCGAGGCCCAGTGCGGCTTGCGCGTCCCCGGCTGCGGTCTCGCAGGCGCTGAGGGTCAAGAGCTCGACCGGCGTGTCGCGGAACCGCGTCACGCTGAGGAGGCGGTCGAGGTCGTCGAGGTCGATGCGCTCGTCGTGGGTGAGGATGAAGCTGTCCTCGCCCGAGCTGCGAAAGACCCCGTGCGAGGCGATGTGCACGACGGAGAAGGGGTCGCGCCGGATCGCCCGGTCGAAGGCGTTGGCGTTGAAGGCTTCGTCCTGCAGCACGGTGCCACCGAACACCTCGCGGATCGCCTCGACCTCCGCGCGGGTGTGTGGCAGCGCCGGAAAGCCCTGCACCGGTTCGCTCAGCGCCGCCAGGAGAAAGCTGAGCTGGAGGTCGCCGACGGGCCTGGGGTCGAACAGGGAGAGCCCAGGCACCGTCGCCACCGCGAAATCCTCGGCGACGAAACGCTCCCCGTCGACCAGCCCGGCGAGCGGGACGTTGCGCAGCCCGCCGTCGCCGATGAAGACGATCGTGTCCGCCGCCGCGTCCTCGAGCTGTTCGCGCCAAGGCTCCAGCAGCCACGCGTGGAGCTGTCGCGCGTCAGCGACGAAGGCGTTGCTCGCGCGGTTCTCGACATTGCGGCGGAAATCGAGCGCGGTCGCTTCCAAGCGCGTGCGGTCGACCGCGAGGCGGCGGTGCGCGAGGGTTCCGTTGACCGAGAGCAGCGCGTAGGCCGCGTCCGGCGTTAACAGCACGTAAAGGACGGCCGTCCGCGGGGCCACCGTCTCGATCGCGGTCACCGTCGCCCGCAGGCGCGCGACGCAGTCGTCGGCGAAGAAGCGCTCCAGCTCGAAGGAGCGGAGCTGCTCGATCGTCGTTCGCACCTCCTCCAGAAGTCGCGCGCGCGTCGCCGGATCGGCGTGATCCGCCTCACCGAGGAGAAGGCCAAGGAACTCCCGGAAGGCGGCCTCGACGTCGAGCGGCCAGGGCGCACCATCCGCGTCCACGGTTGGCGCCCCCTGACGGCGAAGCTGGATGACCGTGGCGAGCGCGCGGCGGTAGTCGGCGACCGCGGCTGGCCGGCCGAGGTCAGCGCGCAGCTGCCCAGCATTGCGGTGGACCCGTGCGGCGAGCGCCGCGTCGCCCGACCGCGCCGCCAGAAGCGCCGCCTCGTCGAGCCGGAGGAGAGCGTCCTCGATATCGCCTTGCCGGCGCATTAGCTCCGCCTGTTGGGCCAGTACCGTCGCCGCGGTTGCCGGGTCCGCGTCCGCCGCGGCTGCGCGTTCCAAAGCGGCATCACGGCCGGCATCGGCCTCCACGCCCGCCAGGAGCGTGGCCAGGCGCGCCCGCATCGGTGCCGTCACGGCGTCGACCGGTGCCGCCGCCTCGGCCGCGCGGCCGCGCTCGACCCAGGTGGCGAGGTCGGCGACGCCGTGATCGCTGGCGATCTGCAGCGCGTTAGTCGACGCGAGTAGCACGGTGGCTGCTCGGCCGGCGTCGGCCGCGCGGCGGGCCGCTTCGTCGAGGGTTGCAAGCGCCGCTTCGACTTGGCCGGTTGCTGCCAGCGTGGTCGCGAGATTGACCTCGGAGTGCAGCGCCGTGCCGATGTCACCTGCGGCCACGGCGCGCTCAACGCTCTGCCGCAGGGCGGCCTCGGCCTCGTCGTGGCGGCCGAGGGCGTTGAGCGAGACGCCGCGCAGCCCGTCGACGATACCGCGTCGCGCCAGCGCCTCGTCCGAGCCGGTCGGCGGCGCGTCCAGCGCGGCGAGCGCCAGGGCGTGACGGCCCGCCGCCTGTAGCCCGGCAGCCTGGTGGACCATCTCGCCGGCGGCGACTGGGATGACGGCCGCCATGCCACAGGCCATAGCGAGGGCGAGGAGGGCGCTGCGCGCGCACCCAATGCCGAAGGCGGCTGGCGATCGCGGATCGAGCGGCGTGCGCATGGCGGCTCCAGGCGCAGGGCCGCCGTCGGCGCCGACGCGGTCCGCGCGCTGCCCCAGTTTCGTGATCGCGCCGCCGCGCTCAACCGCTGCCATGGTCGCTCGTGTCCGGAGAACGTGCATCTGTTGCGGATGCTGAATTCGGAATGCGCGTTCTAGCGAGCCGCCAACGAAGAGGACGCCGGGGCCTGCTGTCGTCGACAAAAGTCGCTAGCGTCTCACAGCTTTGAGAGGACGCTCGACCACAACGAACGGAGACGACATGCCGAAGCTCCCTGGACTGCTCTGCAGCCTCGCTGCCGCCATGGCGCTGGGCGGGCCGGCCCTGGCCGCCGACGGACCGCTGGTCACCACCGATTGGCTCGAAGCGCGCGTCGACGACCCGTCGGTCCACATCTTCGAGGTCAGCGTTAATCCCGAGATCTATGAAGGTGGCCACATTCCTGGCGCCGTGAACCTCGTCTGGCATACCGACCTTGTCGATCCTGTCCGCCGCGACATCGCCAGCCGCGAGTCTCTCGAGGCCGCGTTGCAGGCCGCGGGCGTCGACACCGGCGACACCGTCGTCCTCTACGGTGACACGAACAACTGGTTCGCCGCCTGGGGCGCCTGGGTGTTCGACATCTACGGCCTCGACGCCAAGCTCCTCGACGGTGGCCGCGCGCTCTGGGAGGCCGAAGGCCGTGCGCTGGCGACGGCGCCCGCCGCCGCGACCGAGCTGGGTGACATCACCCTCGCCGAAGCCGACGAGCGGCATCGGGCGCGGATCGCCGACGTCGTCGCCGCCTCTGAGAGCGGATCGCACGCCATCGTCGACATCCGTTCGCCCGACGAGTACTCGGGCCAGATCATCGCGCCTCCGGGTCTGCAGGAGACAGCAATCCGGGCGGGCCACGTCACCGGCGCGGTCAACGTTCCCTGGGGCGAGGCCGTCCAAGAGGACGGGCGCTTCAAGTCCGCTGAAGAGCTGAAGGCGCTCTACGCCGAGTTCGGCGTCGATGGCTCGAAGCCTGTCATCACCTACTGCCGCATCGGCGAGCGCTCCAGCCATACCTGGTTCGCGCTCTC
>CAYUKE010000152.1:0-7908 GCA_964445185.1 uncultured Geminicoccaceae bacterium | reverse complement strand
AGGTCGTCGTCCACAACCGCACCTACGCCGGGCACGAGCTGTTCAGCTTCAACCTCTACCCCGGCCCGAGCGCCAAGAAGGGCATCTACGGCGTGCTCTTAAACCTCGGCGAGCGAGAGCATTGGCTGACCATGCACTGCTCGACCGTTCGCCTCGTCACGCCCTACGGCAACAAGCTCGTGGTGTCGCACGAGGGTGCCAGCGGCGGTGGCAAGAGCGAGATGCTCGAGCACGTTCATCGCAAACCCGACGGCTCGCTGTTGATCGGGCACAACCTGGCGAACCAGGACGAGCAGACGCTGGCACTGCCTCAGGCATGCGAACTGCAGCCGGTCACGGACGACATGGCCCTTTGCCACCCGTCGCTCGATAAGGGCAACGGCCGATTGACCCTGATGGACGCCGAGGACGCGTGGTTCGTTCGCTGCAACCATCTCGACCGCTACGGCACCGACCCGCATCTCGAAGGGCTCTGCGTCAACCCGCCCGAGCCCCTGCTGTTCCTGAACATTCAAGGTCATCCGGACGCCACGTGTCTGCTCTGGGAGCACACCGAGGACGCGCCAGGCCAGCCGTGTCCGAACCCGCGTGTGATTATCCCAAGAAGCGTCGTGCCGAAGGTCGTGGAGGGCGCGGTTGATGTCGATATCCGCAGCATGGGGGTACGCACGCCGCCGTGTTCGGCCGAGCTGCCGACCTACGGCATCATCGGGCTCTTTCATCTGCTGCCGTCGTCGCTGGCCTGGCTCTGGCGGCTTGTCGCCCCGCGCGGCCACGCCAATCCCAGCATTGTCCAGACCGAGGGCATGACCTCCGAAGGCGTCGGCTCGTACTGGCCGTTCGCAACGGGACGTCGGGTCGACCAGGCCAATCTGCTCTTGAACCAGATCATCGAGACGCCCGAGGTCCGCTACATCCTTGTCCCAAACCAGCACATCGGGATCTGGCGGGTCGGCTTCATGCCGCAGTGGATCACCCGCGAGTACTTGGCGCGGCGCGGCGGCGCCCACTTCCAAGCGGAGCAGATGCGCGCGGCGCGCTGCCCGCTACTCGGTTTCACGCCGGGCTCGATCGTCGTCGAAGGCCGCACGATCGGCAGCCAGTTCTTCGAGGTCGAGCGCCAGCCCGAGGTCGGCACGGCGGCCTACGACGCCGGCGCCGAGATCCTTGCGAGCTTCTTCCGCAGCGAGCTGTCGCAGTTCCTGGTGCCGGACCTCCTGCCGACCGGCCGGAAGATCATTGAGTGCTGCATGCAAGGTGGTAGCGTCGCCGACTACGTCGAGCTTCTGGAGATGCCGCTCTTCGACGAAGAAGAGTGATGGGCGGTGGAGCAATTTAACTATCGCTTTGGCAAGACCCGGCGGCTCACGTTCGACGAGGTGCCGCCGGCGCACCGCTATCAGCTATTCGGCGTCGACTACGTCCGGCTGACCGGCAAGCAGGGCGGCGAGCTCTTCGTCACCAGGCACGGCTGGGGCTGCGTCGAGTCGGTGCTGCCCGGCGCCTGGTTCGTCGACAACCGCTTCAAGAAGGTCGGCCGGGCCCTCGCCGGCGCCACGGGCGCGGTCTACCGCGTCCCGGTGGCGCACCAGGCGCGCCCGGATTTCGCTTTGGTTGCCAAGTTCAGCCGTGCCGCCCAGGACATCCGCGTCACGGTCCTCGATCAGGGGGCCCATCTCGACGCCACCGAGCGCGCCGAGATCGACCGTGCGGAATTCCTCTCGCCGTTCGCCGAGTTCGGCAATCTGACGCAGCTTCGGCGCTTGGCACGATCGGGGATCCCGACCAAGCATCCGCTTGCGATCTATTCGCCGCCCACGCGTTATGCCGAATGGCAGCTCGGCCGCCGGCCGCACGTGTGCGCGCGCATGAACCGGGAACTGGAGGCGTCGCAGGAGGACGCTCCGGTGGACCGTCGCATTCGCTACGATTGGGAGCGTCTCTACATCCTGTTGTTCCGCTGGATCGACGGGATCGATGCCGAGGCTGCCATGCAAGCGGGGATGATCTCAAAGGAACGCATGGTCGAATTGGGGCAGGAGGCGCGCGTCCGCATGCGCCGGCTCGGGTGGATGGTGTGCGATCACAAGCCTCGCCACGTGATCATTCGCAACGGACGGCGCAGCGGGAAGCTCCTGCGCCGTGGCGACGTCATCAAGTGGGCGCTGATCGACTACGAGCTTCTGGTCCCGGTCTAGGCCTCAGCGCTCGGCGACCAGCTCGCGCAGCCGCTTGCGTTGCACCTTGCCGTTGGCCGTACGTGGGAAGTCGGCGACGGTGAGGACGCGCTTGGGAAGCTTGTAGGGCGCGAGGTGCTTGCCGGCGAACGCGAGGACGTCGTCGGGCACCGGCGCTTCGCCGGTCGGCACGATGAAAGCGGTGATGACTTCGACGCCCTCGTCGTTGGCGACGGTCGTCACCGCAACCTCGTGGACGGCGGGGTGCTGCGCGAGCACGCGCTCGATCTCGAGCGGCGAGGTGCGGACGCCGAGCGCGTTCATCACGTCGTCGTCTCTGCCATGGAAGTGGACGTAGCCGTCGGCGTCCAGGTGCGCCAGATCGCCACCCGCGAACCACGCGCCGAAGAAGACTTCGGCGTCCGCCTCGGGTCTGTTCCAGTAGCCGAGCATCAGCCCCGGGTCGCTGCGTTGGACGGCGAGCAGGCCGATCCGACCCGGCTCGTCGACGGGCTCCTTGGTCGCGGGGTCGAGAATGGCGACGCGGCGGCCCGGCTGTGCCCGGCCGGGCGAGCCTGGTCGCGTCGGTGTCGACGGCCCGGACGATATGTAGGTCGACACCTCGGTCATGCCGAGCGCCTCGTAGAGCTCGCGGCCGGTCGCATCGCGCCACGATTGCCACAGTTCGGCCGGCAGCGGCTCGCCGGCGCAGACGCCGTGACGGAGGCGGCTCGTCCGCAGGCCGGCGGTGTTGCCGTACTTGAGAAGGCGCCTGTAGACCGTCGGTACCGCAGCGAAGATGGTGATCGCGTGCCGGTCGATGACCGTGGGCCAAATCCCGGGCTCGGCTTGATCGCCGAAGAGGACGGCCGTCGCGCCGGCGGCGAGCGGGTCCATCAGGCCGACACCCAGCGTGTACGTCCAGTTGAGCGTGCCGGCATGCAGGACGCGGCAACCCGGCTCGATCCCGAGCCAGCCGGCGCGCATCGGCACGCGGCCGAGGACCGTGCGGTGGGCATGCAAGACGCCCTTCGGCCGGCCGGCGGTGCCGGACGTGTAGATCAGAAGGACAGGATCCTCGGCGTCGGTCATCGGCAACGAGCCGCTGCCGTCGAGGTCGGCGACCGTGGTGACCGGGACCCCGTGGTCGCGCGCGCCGGCATCGGCCGGATCGTCGACGACGACGAGCGCTGCGGCAGCATCGGCGACCAGGCGGTCGACCTCGGCGTGGGTCAGCTGCGGCGAGATGGGCAGAGCAACGAGGCCCGCCTTGGCGCACGCGAGGAATGCCTCGGCCATCACCGGCGTGTTGGTCATCCTAAGCCCGACCCGCTCGCCCTTGGCCAGACGTGCGGCCAGCGCTCGGGCCGTGCGGTCGACGGCTGAGCGGAGCTGATCGCGCGAACGCGCGGCGCGGACGCGGTCCGCGTCGACGAAGAGCAACGCCGCGTCGCCGCCGCTGCCCGGCTCCAAGCAATAGTCGGCAAGGTTGAACATCGCGGCCAGCGGCGGTGAGACACAAGCCATCGCAGCCGCGGAAGATAGAGCTGCGGACCGGTCGAGGCTAGCCGCGAGGCCCGTAGGCGCGTCGGGCGAGAAAGCTCCGCTCCGGGGCGGAGAGGTCGTCCTCGGGCGGCGGTGGATTGGGCTCGGCGTCGGCCACCGGCGTCGCGCGCTTGGCGAGCTCGACCGCGACGCGGAGCTCGATGTCGTCGAGGATGTCGTCGAGCTGCGGATCGCGCCCCTTAGACCGCGGCTCGCCGAGCCGGCGACGGAGGCCTCGGAGCGTATCCGTGTCGGTCGCGCCGGCAAGAACGTCCGCCTGGAGCCGGGCGAGATCGTCGAGGAGGTTGGCACCGCGCGTCACGCCGCCGCCAATGCCGTCCTCGAGACCGCCCGCCTCATCGACCGACTGCAGCGTCGTCAGCGCATCCAGCGTGGCAAGCGCGGCGATGCCGCCGCCCGCAAGCGATGCCCGTTCCGCCGCGCCGCCGATCTTGAAGCCGGCGCCGCCGCTACGGCCGTTGCGTTTGGCGCTCGCCGCCGCGCGGCTCTGAGCACTCGTGACCCGCATCGTCGTCTCCTCGTGCGTGCGGCGAGGCTAGGGCCGCAGGGTTAACGAGACCTCAACCAAGGCCCTACCACCGGCAAGTCTTGCCGGGTGGCGGCGGTTGCTGCCGGGCGCGTGCCGCCGCGGCACGTCGAAACCCGCGGAAACGGCCGGGTTGCGGGCTGGCACGCTTATCGCAGACCCCCAAGCGGACAGACCGGAGCAAGCTCGTGCCGATCAGGATCGCCCGCCGCCTCAAGACCGCCATCGTTCTCGCCCTAGCGGCGGCCGGCGTGCTTGCGGTGACGTGCGCCGAGGTCGGCGCCGTGCCGGTACGGATCAAGGACATCGCGGATTTCGAAGGTGTGCGCGACAACATGCTGGTGGGCTACGGCCTCGTCGTCGGCCTGAACGGCACGGGCGACCAGCTCCGCAACTCCGGCTTCACCGAGGAGAGCCTCGTGTCGATGCTGGAGCGGCTGGGCGTCAGCACGCGCGGCACGGACCTTAAGACGAAGAACGTCGCGGCGGTGATGGTCACCGCCACGCTGCCCCCCTTCGCCCGCCAGGGCTCGCGGATGGACGTGAGCGTCTCCGCGCTCGGCGACGCCAAGTCGCTGCTCGGCGGCACGCTTCTGGTGACGCCGCTGATGGGCGCCGACGGCGAGGTCTACGCGGTGGCCCAGGGCCAGCTCGCGGTCGGGGGCTTCAGCGCCGGTGGCGAGGCGGAGACGGTGACCAAAGGCGTGCCGACGCAAGGGCGGATCCCGGCCGGCTCGATCGTGGAGCGCGAGATCGGCTTCGAGCTCAACACCCTCGACGAGGTGCGCCTGAGCCTTCGCAACCCGGACTTCACGACCGCCGCGCGCATCGCCGCGACGATCAACAGCGCCCTCGGCCTGACCGTCGCCGACCCGATCGACTCGGCCACCGTCAACGTGGTCGTGCCGGCGCCGCGGCAGGGCCGTACGGCGATGCTGATCACCGAGATCGAGCAGCTCCTGGTCACCCCCGACCAGCGCGCCCGCGTCGTCATCGACGAGAGCAACGGCATCATCGTCATGGGTCAGAACGTGCGCATCAGCGAGGTCGCCGTCGCCCAGGGCAACCTAACCGTCCGCGTCACCGAGACGCCGCTGGTCAGCCAGCCGAACGCCTTCGGCGACGGCGACACGGTGACCGTGCCGCGCACCCGGGTCGAAATCGACGAGGACAGCGATGCGCGCATGGTGGTGGTGCCGGAGGCGGTCACGCTCGAGGAGCTTGTCTCCGGCCTCAACGCGCTGGGCGTCGGCCCCCGCGATCTGATCTCGATCCTCCAGGCCATCCGCGCCGCTGGCGCGCTGCAGGCCGATTTGGAGATCATCTGATGGCGCACGCCGCGGCACCGCCGACGACGCTCGGTATCGGCGCCGACCCGCGCGCCAGCGGCGCCCGCGAGCCCGACGCGCTACGCCGTGCGGCGGAGGAGTTCGAGGCGGTGTTCTTGCACCAGATGCTCGCGGCAATGCGCCAGGGCGTCTCCGAGGACAGCCCCTTGGGCGGCCCGGACAGCCCGTTTGGCAACCTTCTTTTATCCGAACAGGCGAAGCTGATCAGCAAGGCCGGCGGCGTCGGTGTCGCCGACCACGTGCTTCAGGAGCTGCTGAAGCTGCAGGAGACGTCCGCATGACCCCGGCGCTCGATAAGGTCGCCATCTTGCTGACGGTGACGCGCCAGCTGACCCAGGTGCTTGAGGCGGAGACCGATGCGCTACGCCGGCTCCGGCTCGCCGAGCTCGCCGAGCTGCAGGCGGAGAAGCAGGCGCTCGCCGACGTCTACGAGACCGAGTTCCGGATGCTCCGGAGCGAGCCCGAGGTGTTGGGCGCGGTGAGCCTCGACGCCCGCGAGGAGCTCGAACACTCGACTAGGAGCTTCCAGGAGGCGGCCCGGCGCAACGGCCTTGCGCTGCAGGCGGCACAGACGGTGGTGGAACGGGCCCTCGAGGTGATCGGCCAGAGCCTTACGAGCTCACCGAGCTATCAGCCGCATGGGCTCGGGCCGAAGGCTGGCGAGGTCGTCCCGTTCGCCCTCGATCGGACTTGCTGACGTGCATGGCATCACCGACAGCCTGAAGATCGCCCTCAGCGGCCTGCAGCTGGCGCAGCGCTCGTTGGCGACGACGTCGAACAACGTCAGCAACGCCCACACGCCTGGCTACACGAAGAAGACGGTCGAGCAGGAGGCGCGGTTCCTTGCCGGCCACGGCGCCGGCGTCAGCCAGACAGCGATCTCCCGCGACGTCGACCGCTTTCTCGAAGCGCAGCTGCGCATGCAGCAGGGCGATCTCGGCCGCAGCGAAACCGTCCACGCCTACCTCGAGGATGTCCAGGGCCTCATCTTCGGCAATCCGAGCGACGACGCGACGGGGCTCACCAGCTTTCTGGAGGAGTTTACGACGCGGCTCGAGGCGCTGGCCGCGGCACCTGACGACATTGCTCAGCGCTCAGCCGTCGTCTGGTCGGCGAACGACCTCTTCGAGCAGGTGTCGAAGGCCGCCGATACGGTCCAGCTCCTGCGCCGCGACGCCGACCAGCGGATCAACAACCTGGTCACCGAGGTGAACACCGCGGTCCAGGCGATCCACAAGCTGAACTTGGACCTCAAGCGGTCGGGCGACAGCCCGGAACTGCTGGACCAGCGCGATCGGCTTGTCCTCGAGCTGAGCCGCAAGCTCGACGTCGAGACCTACACCCACGACGACGGCACGCTGGCGATCTTCACACCGGACGGTCAGGCGCTGCTGGAGTACCAGCCGCGGGTCCTCGCCTATCGGCCCGCGGCCTCGATGGGCCGCGAGTCCACGTTCACGTCGATCAGCATCTTCGACGAAGGGTTGATCGATCCCGCGACCGGGCAGCCCGACGCGGCCGACTGGAGCAAGGGTGCCGTCCTGGTGGGTAGCGGCTCGCGCGCCAGTCTGTCGCCGGAGATGGTCGCCAAGGGCGTTTTCCATGAGGTCAGTCCAACCGTCACCGGTGGCGAACTGGGCGGTCTCCTCTATGCCCGCGACCAGGCGCTGCCGGAGCTGGACGACCAGCTCTTGGAGTTCGGCATGCTCTTGCGACATGCCCTGAACGCCGCGCACAACGAGGCCAACGCGCTGCCGACAACGCGCGAGTTGACCGGCAGCCGGACGCAGACGGAGCTCGGCGGCATTGCGAGTGCCTCCGGCTTCGCGCACTTCGCGGTGACCGACGCGGCCGGGGTCACGACGCTCGAGAGCGTGGATCTTAGCGGGCTCACCACGGCCGACGCGATGCGCGCGGCGATCGTGGCAACGCCCAGCCTCGACGCCTTCTGGGACGCCGACGACAAGTTGGTTGTCCGCGCGACCGACCCGAACGCCACCGTCGCCGTTGCCAACCGCCGCTCCGACACCACCGCCGATGCGAGTGTCATCAGCCGAACCGACGCAACTGGGCGGACCTGGGATTACAGTTTCGCCCACTTCTTCGGGCTCAACGACCTGGTCGACGTCACCACGGACGCGACGCAGCTGGCACTTCGCGCTGACATTGACGAAGATCCGATGCTGCTCTCGACGGCCGTCCTCGACGTCCATGATGACGGCGGCACGCTCACGAGCGAGCTCGGCGGGGTCGGCGACAACCGTGGCTTCATGGGTCTCGCCGCCGCGCT
>CAYUKE010000151.1:0-7924 GCA_964445185.1 uncultured Geminicoccaceae bacterium | reverse complement strand
GGCTCCAGCGCGGCGACCCTTACCACCGTCGGCAAGATGTCTATCCCGGAATTGCGCCGGCGCGATTACCCCGAGCACATGGTGATCGGCACGCTGGCCGGCGCCGCGACGCTCGGCTTGATGATCCCGCCGTCGTTGACGCTGATCGTCTACGGCGTCACCATCAACGAATCTATCTCGAGGCTGTTCATTGCCGGCATCTTGCCGGGGCTCGTCCTCGCCTCGCTGTTCATGGGCTACGCCGCGCTCTACTCCTTATTGGCCCGCGACTGGAACCCGACGCCCGATCCGCCGATGGCATTTCGGGAGAAGCTCCGCAACTCGCGCTTCCTGATCCCGGTCCTGTGCCTCATCGCGCTCGTCATCGGCTCGATGTACCTGGGCTTCGCCACCGCAACCGAGGCCGCCGCCTTTGGTGTGCTGGGCGCGCTTGGCCTCGCGCTGAGCCAGGGGTCGCTCACCTGGCAGACCTTCTCCCAGAGCCTGATGGGCGCGACTCGGACCTCCGCGATGATCGCCCTGATCCTTGCTGGTGCCGCTTTCCTGTCGCTGTCGATGGGCTTCACCGGCCTGCCGCGGGCGCTTGCCGAGTTCATCGCGGCGATGGAGCTGTCGCGCTTCGAGCTGCTGATGGCGCTCTTGGTCTTCTACATCATCATCGGTTGCTTCCTGGACGGCATCAGCTCGGTTGTGCTGACGATGGCGGTCGTGGAGCCGATGGTCCGTCAGGCCGGCATCGACATCATCTGGTTCGGCATCTTCGTCGTCGTGGTTGTCGAGATGGCGCAGATCACGCCACCAATCGGCTTCAACCTGTTCGTCCTACAGGGGATGACCAACCACGAGATCTCCTACGTCGCACGGGCGGCGTTGCCGATGTTCCTGATCATGGTCGTCATGGTGTTCATCCTGATCGCCGTGCCCGGGCTGGCGACCTATCTGCCGAACAACATGGCGTTGCGCCCGTGACCGTGGCGGACGGCAGCGATGCTTGCCAAGTCGTCACGTGTTGAAACATAATTGCGGGTGGGCGTCCTGGTCTCTGATCGGGCGGCGCTGATAGGTTTGTCAACCAAGCGACGAGGGTTGATCCCACTCGTTGAAAATACGCGCAGGAGTTTGGTAGGACCTGCTTGGGCAGCTTTCGCTGGCGTACTGGCAGGCGCAGCGTCGCAACTTCGGAAGACTTGGTCACGACAGCGTCGCGCACGCGCTTGAGAGCTTCGGCGGGGTGACTATCGACACACCCCGGCGGCCGCAGGCAGTCCGATACCGAACGCCGACGACGCGGCGCTAAGGAGGGCGGAGGATGCGGCGGACGACGTTGGTTGCCGGCTTGGTGGTTGCTTGGTTCAGTTTCGCGACCGCGCTGCCGGCGTCCCCTCAAGGGAGCGACCAGGCGCCAACGGTCGAGCAGATCGTGATGCTCCGAGAGATCGGCTTCAACGAGGCGCAGATTCGTGCCGAGCTTGAGCCCTACGCCGGCCAGCTTGAACTCGGCGGCGAGGCCCGCGCGACCCTGGAAGCCGCTGGTTTTTCACCAGCTTTCCTGGCGTTCATCGCCGACCTCGTCCCCGCGGTTCGCCTCGACAACGCCGTGATCGCGGCGATGCTGGATGCGGGCCGCGACGAGGTGGCAATCATCGAGGTGATCGCCGCCGGGGAAGCCGCCTTCGACACGTCGATCGCGGGCATGCTCGCGCTGCAGGACGGGCGAACGGTGCCGGTCGCGGTGACCAAGGCGATGCTCGGCGCGCCGTTGACGAACGAGGACTTGCGCCAACTCGCCGCCGCGGGCACGCCGGCCGAGGCGCAGATCCTGCTCGTCGACCTTCTCGGGCACGAGGTTGTCCTCGGCGATGCCGGCGCCGCCCTTGCGCTCGCGCAGAGCGGCGTCCCGGCCGAGGTCTTGCAGGCACTGCGCCGCGCCACGCCGCCTGCGGTTGCCGCGTCGTCGGCGGAAGCTGTCGACGCGCCTGCGGATCTGGAGCGCTTCACCCACGTCACGCGCCTCTTTTCGCTCGTCTACCCGCGCAACTGGTTCTTCGAGCGCTACCTCGACGGCGACGCCACCATTTATCAAGCAACACCGAGCCGGCCGCGAAGCGACAGCGAGCCGGCGCTCGGCGCCGACACGCTCGCCTTCACCGCGCGCTACTGGCTGCGCGATACGACGAGCGAGGGCGCTGGCACCTCGCCGACCGACGTCCTCGATGCCGGCCTCGCCCGCTTCTACGGTGGTCGCCTCGAGGGCGTGGTGCCGACCGGCGAGCCGACGGCGCTGGAGATCGATGGCCGGGCCGCGGCGTTCCGCGACTACAGCGCCACGGTCGACGGTGAGGCCGTGGCACTGCGTTGGTACATCGTCGTCGGCCATGATCACTATGTCGGGCTGCTCGCCCACGCCAGCCCGAGCGAGCTGGAGACAGCGCTGCCACGTCTCGCGGCGTTGGCCGAGGCGACCGAGGTTCCAGGCTCGCCGTTCCCCGAGCGTCGCGAGGCCAACTTCGCCGAGAACGAGCTGGCGGCGCGCTACGCGAAGTCGGTCGTGGCGGTGATGGCGTCGGACGACGGCCGCACCTTTCCAGCATCCGGCAGTGGCTTCTTCATTCGCGCCGACGGCTACCTGCTGACGAACGACCATGTCATCTTCAACGAGGCGGAAGGACGGCCGTGGCGTTACTTCCGCATCCGTTGGAGCAACGATCTCGGGCTCGACGACGAGGACGCGGAGCTGGTCGCTCGGGTCCGCACCGACAGCCGCATCGAGGCCGGCCTCATCAACACTGGCGAGGACATGGCGCTCCTGCGGGTGAGCGGCGTCGGACCCTACGACGCGATCCCGTTGTCGCCCCTGGAGCGAACCCAGGTCGGCGATCCGATCATCACGATCGGCTTTCCGATCACGACCCGTTTTGATGCCCGGGTCTCGACGACGATCTCCAGCGGCAGCGTCTCCCGCTTCAACCGCGACGCGGAGGATCGCATCGAGACGATCATCACGGATGCCAAGATCGCGCCCGGCAACAGCGGTGGGCCGGCGGTGAGCCTGGTTACCGGCGGCGTCGTCGGTCTCAACACCACGATCGCGCCGCAGAGCTTTGCCGCGTCGGACGACCGGGGCACGCGGGAATCGATCGGCTACGCCGGCATCATGCCGATCGACCGCGCCATCCAGTACTTTCCGCAGCAGACGATCGTCACCGCCGAGCGCGACCAGGAGATCGACGCCACCGATGCGTACGACCTCGCGGTGTTCGCCTTCCAGAAAGGTTGGCGGACAGGCGCGATCGGCCTCGCCGCGCGCGCCGTCGACCGCGCCCCGGCGTCGGCGGCCGCGCGCCACATCAGCGCGCGCGTGCTGCTCACCGAGCACCCCGATCGTACCGACGACGACCTCATCGACGGCGCGCGCGAGCTCGATCGCGCGCTGGCGCTCGATCCGAGCTTCCAGGAGGCGCTGTTCACCAAGGCAGACTTCGAGATTGAGCGCGAAGAGTATCTCGAGGCGATCAAGGCGGTGAACACCGCCATCGAGGAACGCGAGAACTGGGTGGCGCTCAGCAAGCGCGCCAGCATCTACGCAACGATGGACCAAGAAGAGGACGCGCTCACCGCCCTCGAGCGGGCCAAGCCCCTCGGCGGCGGCGTCGCGCCTGATCCGTACATCCTAGCTGGCGACATCCTCTACGAGCTGGAGCGCCACGAGGAAGGCCTGACCGAGTTCCGCGAAGCGACCCGCATCGCGCCGACCAACGTCGCCGCCCGTCTCGGCGTCGGCCGCTACTTCCTGAACACAGAGAAGTACCTAGCGGCCTTGCTCGAGTTCGACGCCGTTCGCGAGTCGGACCCGAAGGAGCCCGACGTCCATGCTGCGATCGGCCAGACCTACGCGCGGCAGGGCAATTACGGCCGGGCGGTTGACAGCTTCTATGAGGCGATGGCGCGCTACGTCGAAGCGGAGCGCGTGCCGCCGGAGGCGGTGCTCGTCGAGGCCGCCGAGACAGCGGCCGACAAGCTGCTCGACCAGGACGCCGGCCGCTATTTCTACACCCGTTATCTCGGTCTCTACTACGACTCCCGCGGCACCCTGCCGGGCCACCGCTATCTCGCCGGCCAGTTCCCCGACGACGGCGCGATCCGTCGCGCGCATCTGGCGCGGGCGGTCGAGCTCAAGGGCAACGCCCAGGACGACGAGCGGCGCGAGCTCGAGGACAAGCTCGAACCGATCCGCAACCTGCGGCTCGAACTGGCTGATCTGCGCACGTTACGTGCGCAGCGCTATCCGAGCAGCCTCGTCGTACGGATGATCCTCGACAATCCCGCCACCTTCACGCTGGCAGGCGCGACCAACGCGGACGGGTCGCTGACGGAGGATCGCGAAAGAGCGTTGACCGAACTCGCCGAAGAGTTCGGCGTCGACATCGCCTATGCGATTTATCTCAAGGTTCGTGGCATCGAAGAGGGCAACGAGCCGCGCCAGCAGCAGGCGGAGCGCAACGAGGTGCCCCTGATCGGCACGTGGGTGCGCGACCAGGGCACGCGCCGCGCGGAGATCGACCTCAACGAGGACCTTTCCTACCGCATCGACGAGGTCGTCGGCGGCCGGCGCGAGACGCGCAGCGAGGGCCAGTGGCGCTACTCGACAGAGGCAAAGGCCCTGGTCCTGAGCTTCTCGCAGAACGGACGTGAGCGCAGCGTGTCGCTGCCGCTGCGAGTCAGCGCCGGCGCCACCGAAGCCGACGATCGCATGTTTCTAACGCAGGACGGTCAAGAGCAGGAGTATCGCCGTGGTCGAGGTTGAAGCACGCGGTCGCCCCCTCGTCGTTGCCCTGGTGGTGACAGCCGCGCTCCTGGGCGGCTGCACGACGACCGGCTCCTGGCCCGCTCCGCGCGGTCAGCAGGTGGTCGGCGAGCCGGCGCCCGACCGCACCCGGGCGGTGGCCGGCAGCGCGGTGGTGGACACCGCGGTTGTCGGCGGCCGAGCCTCCAATCTTCGCGCCGGCCCCAGCACGAGCTTCCGTATCGTCGGCGGCGCGCAGCCGGGCACGGCGCTCGATGTGTACGGTCGCGAGCGCGGCTGGCTCGAGGTCGGCAATGGTCGGCGCACCGCCTGGATCGCCGCCAGCCTCACGCGTGAGCCGGCAACGACGATCGCCGTTCCCGTCGTCGACACGGAGCCGGCCGTGGCAAGGCCGAGCGAGCCCGAACCGGCCACGGCTGTTCCGGTCGTCCCGAACGCGGCCGTGGTCGTGCCGGTGGATCGTGAGAGTGGCGTCGTGGTGCCGGAAGCGGCCTTGGGAGAAGAGGCGAGCGTCGGCTTGCCCAGGTTCTGACCGGTCGGCGGCCGTTGGCGCAGGCTCGTCAGGTGATGAGCTGTTCGGTCGCCAAGCCGTTGAGGTCTTCGCCATGCTCGCCGAGAAAGGCGAGAGCGGCGGCGGCGTCGATGGCGCGGAAATCCGCTTCTGCCTCGCCGGCAACGTGGGTCCCGGTGGCTTGCATGATCTCGACGAGCTCGACCGGGCTGAGGCGACGCCCGATGACATCGGTGGCCGCGTCCTGGAGCAGTGCCGCGAGGCCGCTCACCTGCGGAGCCGCGAAGCTGGTGCCGTTGACGATGACGTCGTAGCCGAAGACCGTGTCGATGGCGACGCCGACGCCGGGCGCGGCCAGGTCGGTCAGCGTCGCGCTGTGCTGGCTGAACGATGCCAAGTTACCGTCGTCCGCCACCGCCGACACGGCCACGACGTTAGGATCGGCGGCGAGCACGCTGACCCCGTCGTCGTAGACGTCGCCGGCATTGCCCGCGGCGGCGACGACAAGCACGCCATCGTTGGTAAGCTCGGCGATTTCGTCGCTCAGCATCGTCGTGGTCGGCGTTGTCACATTGCCGAAGCCGATGCTCATGTTGACCGCGGCGATGTCGTAGAAGTCTTGGTTGTCGGCGACCCAGCGAAGCGCCGCTTCAACGTCCCAGAAGCTCGCCGCACCATCGTTGTCGGCAAACACTTTGAGGTGGATCACGTCGACACCGCTGGCGATGTCGGTAACGACGTCCGCAACCCATGAGCCGTGGCTGGCCAGCGTCGCCTGTAGCGCGTTGCTGTCGCGGTCGGCGAAGTCGAGCCCGCCCAGGACGTTGTCGAGGTCGTAGTAGGGCGAGTAGCCGTCGTCGACGACGACCACTGCGAAACCTGAGCCGTCCACATCGCGCGCGGCGGGTTGGTCCGCGCCATGGGTCGTGATGTCGGGGGTGACCGTGACGGCGACGCGAACCGGGGCTGTCGTTTCGTGCGCCGCGAGCGGTAGAACAGCCGCGTGAGACGGCGCCGGCGCTGACGGATCGAAGGCGCTGGGCGGCCGTGGGACGACGGGCTCGTCAACCGCGCCTGCGGCTGGGGTGGTCGTCGTCGGCGTGTCGGCCGGCGGAGCCGCGACGCGTGCGCTCCCGGCCACCTCGCTCGCTACCTCACGTTGTCCGAAGATCAACCAGGGAGGCAGCTCCGACGGGTCGCCGACGAGCTCAGGCTGAATCGACGCGTCCGCGGTCGCGACCCGCCCCGCGTCTCGGTCCGTCGGTTCTTGCATCACCCGGCATTCCCGCGTTCGCAGCCCAAGACCCGACGGGTAGGCTCAAACGAAAGTACTGCTCGGCGCGCTCGTTGTCGACAACCTAAGCGCGAGTTTGCTTGCGCCGATGGCGCGGCCGTGCCGCGCCGGCCGAGAACGACGGCGACGCCGCGACGGGGTCCCGCGCGCCGCACGATTGACACGCTTTCGGCACGCGGTGCAGCGTCCGCCAAACCGGGAGCGCCGCCATGAGCAGATCCGTCGACGTCTACTTCTCGCTCATCTCGCCGTGGAGCTTTCTCGCCTGGGATCGCCTGCACGGCTTGGGCGAGCGCCATGGGCTCCAGCTACACTATCACCCGCTCGACCTGGGCATCGTCTTCCCGCGAACGGGCGGCCTGCCCTTGGCGAAGCGGGCCCCCGAGCGACAGCGCTACCGGCTGGTGGAGCTGGAGCGCTGGACGAAGCGGCTCGGCCTGCCCCTCAACCAGGCGCCGCGCTTCTTCCCGGCGCCGCCGGCGGAGGCTGAGCAGTTGGTGCTCGCCGCGCGGCAGCAACAGCGCGACGTCGGCCGGCTCAGCCGAGCGTTCATGGCCGCGGTGTGGCAGGAGGACCGTGACATCGGCGACCTGGCAACGCGACGAGCGATCGTCGAGGAGCAGGGTTTCGACGTGGCGCGGCTAGAGGCCATGGCCCCGTCGATGGCGGCGATCCGCGAGCAGGAGACGGAGGCGGCGATCGCCGTTGGGGTCTTCGGGGTGCCGACCTTCCGCTACGGTGACCAGCTGTTTTGGGGCCAGGACCGACTGGACTTACTTGAGGAGGCGATCAGCGCCTAGGGCACCGACGCGTTCGCATGGCGCAGCCACCAGCCAGAGATGCACGACCGTCAGCGGCCCGTTGCGACCTTTCGTTACGGCCTGGCGGACGTGCGAACAGGACGGGTCGCGGCCATCCGAGGCGGCGTGGCGAACGACGCCTTTGCGAACGATGCGGACTTCCGAGTTCCTCTTAAGAATTCGGCTTAGGCGCTTCTTTCTAGTAAAGCCAACCCTGAAGGGTACCGCTTGTTCTGGTCTGGATTCGCGGAAACAGCAAGGGAGACTACTCCATGCCAGTGCTGCGTAAGGCTGATCGATATGTCGAAGAGCATCACCGACCCGCCTGCGGACCAGCGCGCGGCGAGTGGCTCACGCCGCCTGGCACGCTGACGCAGTTCGGAGCAGTGATCGAGACGCTGCCGCCCGGCTCGCGGTCCTCCATTAGGCACTGGCACGCTCAGGAGGACGAACTCGTCCTGGCTTTAGAGGGCGAAGTGACATTGGTGGAGGGCCGTGAAACGCACATTCTGTTC
>CAYUKE010000150.1:0-8062 GCA_964445185.1 uncultured Geminicoccaceae bacterium | reverse complement strand
GCGAGCAGAAGCTGCAAGTGAACGGACAGCCGCGAGCCATGTTCGGTGTCGCTACGCGGGTGTTCATCGGGATGTAGATGTACTTGGGCCAGTCGAGGATGCTCCAATCGGCGACGATCGTGTCGACGTCCTTGATCGGCGGCTCGGGGCGCGTCGCGATGACCTTCTCGCCCTCGCGATAAGCGACGCCGTTGATCTGCCCGCGATCGTCGGGCCAGCGCCCCTCGTCGATCGAGCGGACGATGTTGAGCATCACCGCCTCGCCCTCACCGCGAACGACGGCGTCAATCCAGGGCGCTTCCTTCAGCACCTGATTGTACATGAAGGTGCCGTGGATGCCGCCGAGCACGGTGACGACGTCGGGATGCACCTCCCTCGCGATCTCAAGCGCGCGCTCGGCCTTGTAGATCGAGGGCGTCATCGCGGTGCAGCCGACGATGTCCGGGCTTTCCTCAGCGAGCTGCGCGCGCAGCTGCTCCTCGTCGAGGTCGTCGGTCATTGCGTCGATGAAGCGGATGTCATCGTAGCCGCCGGACTTCAGGTAGCCGGCCAAGTAGGCGACCCAGGCGGGCGACCACTTGCCGGCAATCTCGGCGCCGCCCGAATGATAGTTCGGGTGAATCAAGACGATTCGCATGCGCTCCCTCCCGCCAGCGTCAGGCGGAGTTAACGTCAGGCGCAATTGACGGGCAAGCTGAGCTGGCGTCGCAGCCGCCGCGACTTTGGTCGCCGCGATCTAGGGCCAACACGAGTCGACCTGGGCGCATGCCACGCTCTGCACCGCGTCAAGCGGCAAGGCTGGACCACTCGCGTCGGCGTCTACGCTGGCTCAACGCGTTCCGCGCGGCGCCCAGACGTCGTCGTGTTGACCCTCGTCGTTGAGATAGCGGCTGAGCACGAACATGAAGTCGGCGAGGCGATTGAGGTAGCGCAGGATCTCGGGGTTAACCTCTTCGTCCTCGATCAAATCAAGGGCAACGACCCGACGCTCGGCACGGCGAACCACGGTCCGCGCGAGATGCGCATAGGCAGCTGCGGGACGCACACCCGTCGGCAGGATGAAGTTGGCGAGCCGCGGGAGCACCGCGTTCAGCGGCTCCAGCTCCGCCTCGAGACGCAGCATGGGCTCGTCGGTGATGCGCAAGGGTTCCCCGATCTCGCCCGGCATCGAGAGGTCGGCGCCGATGTTGAAGAGGTCGATCTGGATGCGCCGCAGCGCGTCGTTCAGCTCGTGGTTGTCGAGCAACGAGGTTCGCAGAACGCCGATGACCGAGTTGGCCTCGTCGACAGTGCCGTAGGCCTCGACCCGCGCCGACGACTTGGACACGCGGACGCCCTTGCCGAGCGACGTCTCGCCTTTGTCACCCGTGCGCGTGACGACGCGGGTGCGGCGGGTGCTGGACTGGTCCTTCTCGGTCATCGTTGCGTCCCGTTGGAGCTGCGCGGCGTCTTGCCGGAATACTCCGCCTCGCCCCCCGGCCACAAGGGCGGCGCCCTCAGGACATGGCGTGACCGCCGTCGACGTTGATGGTCTGCCCCGTGATGTACCCAGCCTCCCAACCAAGGAGGAACTTGATGACGGGTGCCACCTCCTCCGGCGCGCCGAACCGGCCAAGCGGAATCTCGGCGATCAGCTTGTCTTTGGCCTCAACCACCAACGGCACCGACATGTTGGTCATGATGATGCCCGGGGCCACGGCGTTGACCGTGGCACGCTTGGCGAGCCGCCGCGCGAGCGCTCGGGTAAGGCCGACGATGCCGCCTTTGCTGGCCGAGTACGCGGCGTAGTCGGCAGCACCCCGCTGGAACGAGATCGATGATGTGAAGACCAGCCGGCCCATGCGGCCCGGCGGCAGGCGATCGAGCATCGCCGTGGCGAAGGCGTAGGCGTTGGCCAGGTTGTTGGCCATGGCCCGCTCCCAGACCTCGGGCGCATCCGCCAGCGCCGGATCCGGCTCGAAGACGCCAGCCAAGTGGACGAGGCCGTAGATCGGGCCGTCCACGACCGCCAAGGCGGCGCGACAGGCCGCGACGTCCGCCGCCTCGACAGTCGCGACCCGCGCCTGCAGCGGCGCCGCGAGCGCCTCGGCGCCTGCCCCCGGTCGATCGATGAGCAGTAGGTCGTAGCCGGCCGAGCGCAGCGTCTTCGCGACCGCAGTGCCGATGCCCCCGGCAGCGCCCGTGACCGCAATCATGTCCTGCATAGGCTTTTCCTTAGACGTCATCGACTTAGCACCGACAGGTCGGAGCCTATGTGCGCGCCATCGACCGTGGAGGCTAGTCGGTGGCGAAGGCTTTGGACGCCGAAGGCGCCCCACCCGAGGCGGGCGCACCAACACTATCACGTACTGGTCACACCACGGTCATGTACTTGCCACACAATGCGCGCATTAGCGCCGCCGCGCGAAGCGCCACGGCGAGTGTGGGAGACAACGGCACGCAACGCAGGGTCGCCTAGTGTTTGGGCCGAGGGTTCGTCCGATCGCTTCGTCATTGCCCGTCCCGAGACCTGACCACGACCCGCGCGCACCGCGACCGTTGTGCCGCAGCCGCCCGCGGCTTTCCCGCCGGACGTGATTGCCTGTCCATCCACGGAGCTCGACCCCACGTTGCGTGCCGGGTCGCTCTCGGATTGCAAGGGGTGCCCGGATGACGACGCTGCAGCTTTTCCACGTGTCTGACCAGGAAGCGAACGGCAGCTCGCCGTCGGTCATTCAGAACTTCTCCGCCGTCTTCAACGCCTTGTCCGCACAGGACATCGACGGTGACGGCGAGGCGGGCTTTCCCGACACGCTCTTCCTTTCCTCAGGCGACGCGTGGCTGCCGAGCGTCTTCTACGATGCATCGAACGAGCTGTTCGGCGCGCCCGGCGTCGCCGATCTCATCGTCCAGAACGAGCTCGGCATCCAAGCGATCGCCTTCGGTAACCACGAGTTCGACCAGGGCACGGAGATCATCGCCACGCTGCTCTCCGGGATCCTTCCGGGCGAGGACGGCGCTGCGGACGAGGTGATCTTCGAGGGTGCCCTGTTCCCCTATCTTTCCGCCAACCTCGACTTCTCGGCGGATGCGAACCTCGGCCCGTTGGTCACCGCCGACGGTCAAGACGCCGCCGATATCCCGGGCCAGATCGCCGCGTCGACTGTCGTCGAGACGGCGAGCGGGCTTCGCATCGGTGTCGTCGGCGCCACGACGCCGACGCTTGGGAGCATCTCCAGCCCGGGCGACGACATCGGCATTGCGCCTGCGGACCGCAACGACATCACCGCACTCGCCGCCGAGATCCAGGCCGACGTCGACGCGCTGCTCGCGGCGAACCCCGACCTCGACAAGGTGGTCGTGCTCTCGCACATGCAGCAGATCGCGATCGAGGAGGAGCTGGCGACGCTGCTCCGCGACGTCGACATCATCATGGCCGGCGGCTCGAACACCCGGCTGTTCGACGAGAACGACGCAGGCTTCGACGGCGAGCCGGCGCAGGGCGTGTACCCCACCTTTCTCGAGGACACGAACGGCCTGCCGATCGCCGTCATCAACACCGACTTCCAATACAAGTATGTCGGCCGCCTGGTCATCGAGTTCGACGAGAACGGCAACATCATTCCGGAGAGCTACGACGCCGAGGTTTCGGGCGCGTATGCCACCGACGACGCGGGCGTCGCGCGGCTCGGCGCGGACGGGCTCGCCGATCCCGAGATCGTTGCGCTGACCGAGCAGGTCCGCGCCGTCATCGAGGCGGGCGAATCGAACGTGTTCGCCATCACCGAGACCTTCCTCAACGGCGAGCGCCAAGGCGGCGGCCTCGACGGTGTCCGCACCCAGGAAACCAACCTTGGCAACCTGACCGCGGACGCCAACCTCTGGTACGGCAATCAGTTCGAAGACGACGTCGTCGTCTCGATCAAGAACGGCGGCGGCATCCGCGACAGCATCGGCGAGTTCTTCGTGCCGGGCGGTGCGACCGAGCCCGTCCGCGTGCCGCCCGAGGGTATTCCCGACGTCAAGCCCGACGGCGGAATCAGCCAGATCGACGTCCAGAACGCCCTGTCATTCAACAACGGCCTCACGCTGTTCAGTCTGACCACGGAGCAACTTGCGCAGACGCTCGAGCACATCGTGTCCGAGTACACGAGCCTGGAGGTCGACAGCGGCCTCGGCCAGGTCGGCGGCGTCAAGTTCAGCTTCGATCCGAGCGCGCCCATCGACGGCCGGATCGTCTCGGCGGGCGTCTTCGACAGCAACGACGACCTGATCGCCGAGATCGTCCGCGACGGCGAGGTCGTGGACAACGGCGATCAGACATTCCGCACGATCACACTCAACTTCCTCGCCGACGGCGGGAGCGACTACCCCTTCCCCGAGTTCGAAGCGACCGGAGACCGGGTCGACCTGCTCGACGAGGTGGCTGATCCCGACGGCGGCGCCACGTTCGCGCCGAACGGCTCGGAGCAGGACGCGCTCGCCGAGTACCTGCTTGCCGAATTCGGTCTCGGCGACGGCTCTTCGCCCGTAAACATCCCCGACACGCCGGCGGCCGAGGACGAGCGGATCCAGAACCTCGACTTCCGAGCGGACACCGTGTTCGCCAGTGAAGCTGAGACCATCCGTGTCGCGAGCTACAACGCCTCGCTGAACCGTTCGGCCCAGGGCGAGCTGATCGAAGCTCTTGGCACCGGCGACGACGCCCAGGCGCAAAACATCGCCCAGGTCATACAGACCGCGCGGCCCGACATCCTGCTCATCAACGAGTTCGATTTCGACCCCGACGGCGAGGCGGCGCGGCTCTTCCAGGAGAACTACCTGTCGGTGGGACAGGGCGACGCCGAGCCGATCACCTACGAGCACGTCTACGTCGCGCCTTCGAACACCGGCGTCGATACGGGCTTAGACCTCGACAATGATGGCGCGCTCGGCGGTCCCGGCGACGCGCAGGGCTTCGGCTTCTTCGAGGGTCAGTTCGGCTTCATTGTGCTCTCGCAGTTCGATATCCAAGAAGACGACGTTCGCACCTTCCAGAACCTGCTTTGGCAGGATGTGCCGGACGCGCTGCTGTTCGACGTCGACGCGGACGGCCGCCCGCTCTTCGACCCGACCCGGCCGTTCGACGCCGAAAACCCGGACGACGCCGACACGAGCTTCTACACCGAGGAAGAGGCGGCGATCCTCCGGCTGTCGTCGAAGAACCACGTCGACGTGCCGATCGACGTCAATGGCGAGATCGTCCACCTGCTCGCGTCGCATCCGACCCCGCCGGTCTTCGACGGCGTCGAGGATCGCAACGGCAAGCGCAATTTCGACGAGATCCGCCTCTGGCGTGACTACATCGACGGCGCCGACTACATCGTCGACGACCCCGGCGATGCCGGCGCTCAATAGGCGGGCCCCCCCATCGTCAACGCCGCCCACCAGAACGCCGACCCGTTCGACGGCGACAGCGTGCCCGGCGCTGCACAGCAGATCATCGAGAGCGATCTGGTCATCGGTTCGGTCGACGATCCGGCGGTCACGCCGGCGGGCCTCGGCAGCCTCGACCAGCCGGGCGGCGTGAACGCGGATCATCAAGGCGACCCGGCGTTCGACACCGCCGATTTCGGCTTCAACGCTGAGGATCCGGCGAACGACGTGGAGCCGGGCAACCTGCGCGTCGACTACGTGCTGCCGTCGCGGGCCGGCTTCAACTTCGTCGACGGGGCCGTCATCTGGCCCGCGGTGGACGATCCGTTCGCCGAGATCACCGACTTCCCGACCTCTGATCATCGGCTGGTCCAAGTCGATCTGGAGCTGACCCCGCTCGACACGCAGGCGGCCCGGACCGTTGCCGGCATCGAACTCATCGGGGCCGTCAGTCTCGCGACGGGCGTCTCCTTCCTCGGGACTGAGGTCGGCGGCCTTTCCGGCATCACATACGACCCGAGCAGCGGGCTCTACTTCGCTATCGCCGACGCGCAGTCCGACTACCGTTTCTACACGCTACAAATCGACACCACCGACGGCGCCCTGGACGAGGGCGACGTCGAGATCGTCGGCGTGACGCGGCTGCGTGATAGTGCAGGCGCGCTGCTCGCCGACGGCAGTCTCGATCCGGAAGGCATCGCGCTCACCGCAGACGGGACCATCTTCGTCACCTCGGAAGGCTTCGCCGGTGCGGGCGGCTTCGTCGACCCAGAGATCCTCGAGTTCACGCTCGCCGGCGATCTGATCGAGACCCCGGGCGAAATGCGCGTCTGGAACCGCTATGCCGCCGATCCCGACGGCGAGATCGGCATCCGCAACAATCTCGCGCACGAGAGTGCCACGATCACGCCCGATGGCGGCACGTTCTACACCGCTCTCGAGAACGCGGTCATCCAGGACGGCCCGATCGCGACGCCCGAAAGCGGCAGCCCGTCGCGGATCGTCGCCTACGACCTCGGCGAGCGGCGCCCGGTCGCCGAGTACGTTTATGAGAACGATCCGGTGCCGAACGAGACCGAGCCCGCGGGCGAGTTCTCCGTGAACGGCCTCGTCGAGCTCCTGGCCCTCGACGACGCGGGGACGTTGCTCGTCCTGGAGCGGGACTTCTCGGTCGGCGTGCCGCAGACCGGCACGGGCCACGGCGCGTTCCTGTACGAGATCTCGACGGCGGACGCGGACGACGTGATCGAGTTCCGGTCGCTGACGGCGGGCGCGCCGGATGCGACTCCGGTTGCGAAGGAGCTGTTGGTCGACTTCAGCGAGCTCGGGGTCGTCGTCGACAATGTCGAGGGTCTGGCCTGGGGCCCGGATCAGGCGGACGGCCGCCGGACCCTGCTCGTCGTCAGCGACAACAACTTCTCTGAGACACAGTCCACGCAGGTTCTCGCGTTCGCCGTCGACGTGGAATCGGCGGAGAACGAGATCATGCCGATGGTCGATTCCGGCGCCGACACGCTACTCTGAACAGCGCGGCGGAAGGCTCAAAGCTGCGCGCAGTACGTTTCCGCGCGCAGCGATGCCCGGCGGTCCGGCAGCGCGTCCGTCGCCAACCATGCGAGGATGTCGGCGTGGACGTCGAGGCCAGCCGTCTCGTGCAGCAACCGGTGGCCGGCGCCGGGATAGACCCGCGCCGCGTCGCCGTTGTCGAGCGCCGCGGCGAGGGTGCAAAGCGCGACGGCCGGCACCACCTCGTCGGCGCCGCCAAAGGGTAGGAGCGTCGGCGGCAAGTCTGCCGCGGGTACCGCCGACGCCTGATTGGCAAGGCGAATGAGACCCCAATACGTATCGGCCCGTATCGCGCGGACCACGCGCGGATCCTCGGCGAGCCGGTCCCGGCCCTGCGGCCGTAGCGACGCGCTTCCTTGGTCGACGCGCCGCACATAGCCCGGCGCCACGACCGCTGCGGACCAAAGCGCCCAGTCCCAGAAGCGGCGGAAAGGCACGTTCTCGCGAACGGCCGGACCGATCAGAACCAGCCGCGCGACAGGCGCCTCGGTGGCCGCCACGACCAGGCCCACGGCGCCGCCCATGCTCTCGCCGACGAGCACGAGCGGCAGCCCCGGCTGTTCGTCGGCGAGTAGACCGAGCAAGGTCGCTGCGTCGTCGGTCAGTGTGTCGCGACCCCACCAGCGTCCGCGAGCCGGCGTGTCACCGAACCCGCGCTGGTCCGGCGCAACGACGAGGTAGCCGTTGGAAGCGAGAAAAGGGCCGAGATCGGCGAAGGCCAGCCGGAAGTCGCCGAAGCTGTGCAGACCCACCACGACACCCCGCGGTCGAGCGGCCGGCGACCAACGCGCGAGGGGCAAGCGAACGCCATCGGCGGTCACCAAGACGTCGCTGAGCAACCGCGGCGGCGCTGTCGCCGCCCCGGGCTCGACGAAACTGGGCCCGCAGCTGACGAGGCCCAGCGAGCACAGCATCGTTACGACGAACACCAAGCGCGCGCGCTTTCGGCCCTGCCGCTCGCCGTGAACGGGTGTCTGGGTGGCCCTGGCGACGCGCCGCGGGCTGGGCGTACGCGTACGGGAGGTTGGTTGTTTGTGCTGCTTTATCGTTTTCTTCAGGCGGCTTTGTCGGTTTGGATCTGGTCGAAGATCCATGCGTAGGT
>CAYUKE010000149.1:0-8062 GCA_964445185.1 uncultured Geminicoccaceae bacterium | reverse complement strand
GCAGATTTACAGTCTGCTGCCTTTAACCACTCGGCCACCCCTCCGCTTGCCGGTCATACCTGGCGGCGAAGTGCGCGGCGGAGTATGTGAAGCACCTACCCCTTGTCAACAGCCGACCGGCGGCAGCCAACGGTTTTCATGGCCCGCACACACCAACCTCGCCAACGCCGGGGAAAGCCGCGCTCGACCTCGCAAAGGCCCAGCGAAGGCGTGGTCATCTACGGCAAGCATGCCGTGCTCGCCGCGCTCGAGAATCCACACCGACGCTTCCACCGGCTGGTCACCATCGACGACCCTCAAGACGCCGCGATCGCAGAGCGCGCGGCGGCCCGAGCGCTCGAGTTCCGGACACTCGACGTCCCCGCCTTCACCGCAATCGTCGGCGCCGAAGCCGCCCATCAGGGCGTCGGCGCGGTCGCGGCGCCGCTGCCGGACGTCGACCTCGGCGCCGTAGCTAGTGCCGACGAGGGTCTCATCGTTGTCCTCGACCAGGTCAGCGACAGCCGCAATGTCGGCGCCGTGCTGCGCTCTGCCGCCGCCTTCGGCGCCTCGGCCCTGGTCATGCAGACACGGCACGCGGCGCCGCTGAACGGTGCCTGCGCGAAGGCCGCTTCCGGCGCACTCGAATGGGTGCCCGTCGCGCACGAGGTCAACCTCGCGCGCCTGCTGACCCGGCTCAAGGGAAAGGGTTGGTGGGTCGCAGGCTTGGACGGCGACGGCGAGGTGACCCTGAAGGCATTCAGCCGCGCGCCGAAGCAGGTCCTGGTTCTCGGCGCCGAGGGTCACGGGCTGCGTCCCCTGATCCGCGACCGCTGCGACCTCCGCGTGCGCATCCCGCTCCGCACACCGGTCGACAGTCTTAACGTTGCCGTCAGCGCCGGGATCGCCCTGGCCCACTGCGCGCTGGGCGGGCCCGAGACGGGTTAGCACGCGACCGCTTCGTTCTCACGGATTGCACCGGCACCGCGGGCTCGCTACGCGCAAACTACCAACTTGCGACCGCCGTGCCGCGCGCGTGCTCCCACGTCCCCGCTTGGCTGGTCGTGCCTGTCGAGGTGTCTATGCCCCACGTTGTCATCACGGGCGCCAGTCGTGGCCTCGGCCGCGAACTCGCCTGCCGCTACGCCACAAGCGGCTGGTCCGTGACCGCCGCCGTCCGCGATCCGGCTCGCGTCGAGCTGCCAGGCCAGATCGACGTGCGTCGACTCGACGTCAACCAACCGCGCAGCTTCGCCATGTTCGCCGCGGGCATCGAGCGGCCCATCGACGTCCTCATCAACAACGCAGGAGTGTTCGGGCCGCGCCCGCAGAAGATCGCCGACATCGATCCCGAAACCTGGGTCGCGATCCTGACGGCCAACACGATCGGGCCGGTGCTCCTGACCCGCGCCTTGGTTGGTCACGTTGCGGCCGGCACGCACAAGAAGCTGGTCACGATCACCAGCCGGATGGGCAGCCTCGGCGAAAACAGCAGCGGCTCGGCACCGATGTACCGCTCTTCGAAGGCGGCCGTGAACATGGCCATGCAGTGCTTGAGCTTCGAGGTCGCCACGCGCGGTCTCGGTGTGTTGCTCGTCCACCCTGGTTGGGTGCGAACCGCCATGGGCACAGCGGAAGCCGATCTCGACGTCGGCGAGAGCGCCGCCGGCGTCCGCGCCGTCATCGACGCCTTCGACCCGAGCGAGCGCCTCGGCTTTCGCGCCTGGGACGGCCGCGACATCGCCTGGTAGGTTCGGCCGCCGCGCTTGTCCCGGCTTCGAAGGCCCCGTAACTAGCTACGCGTGCCGCTGTAGCTCAGCTGGTAGAGCAGCCGCCTTGTAAGCGGAAGGTCGGGGGTTCGAGTCCCTCCTGCGGCACCAGGTCGTTGCCGCTACCTCACAAATGCCGCGCCATGCGCGAACCGGCACTGCGGGCGAAACAGGTCGGATTCATAAAAGAACCCCGGCAGGGCGGGCCTGCCGGGGCCAACATCCGGACGCTGCGCGCGGCTGACGCGAAGCGCCCTAAAGAAGTAGTCGTGAAGGTCGCCTCAGCGTCTGCGACCTGTTGGCTCAGCCGATCGCCGAAAAGAACGATACTGGAGCCAGAATCTTGTTCTCTTGCGCAACGAGATGCCCGGCGTCCGCGCTCTTTTCCAAGTAGAGCTGCCAATCAGGATCAGCCTGCATCGCGGCCCGACGCGCGGCGCGGTCCGCAGCGTCCACGTAGGCCCAAACGTGGACGTAGCTGTTGACATCACCGGTCTCGGTCAGCGCGTAGATCACAGGGTCGCCGAGATGGCGGCGTTGGGCGGCCCAGCCGTACGTCTCGTAGAGCGCAAGCTGGCTCTTCAGCGTGCCCGGGCGGCATCGGTACGTGCGGTGGTCGTAGATCATCATCGTGCTCCCCAATCTGTTCCGTTTGACGCGGCTCTAGCCGCCGGCGCGCAGGTTGGCGACCCCAACGACGCTGAGCGCTGCTATCTTGAGGTCTCCGGAGCAGGGGGCGTGCATGAAGATCGGCATCATCGGCACGGGCGCCGTTGGCAGCGCCATCGCCAACGCGGCGATGCTGACCGACGTCGCGCATGAGATCATCCTGATCGACCGCGAGGTGAAGCGGGCCATCGCCGAAGCGCAGGACATCCAGCATGCCGCTCCGTTTGGGCACAGCTGTGTCGTGCGCGGCGGCTCGTTCGACGACCTTCAAGGCGCGGCGGCGATCATCGTTGCCGCCGGCGTGGCGCAGCGCCAGGGCGAGACCCGGCTCGAGCTTCTGGAGCGCAACACGGCGGTCTTCGAGGCGATCATCCCACCGGCGCTCGCCGCCGCGCCGCAGGCCATCCTGATCGTGGCGACCAACCCCGTCGACGTCATGACGGAGGTCGCGACGCACCTTTCGGGCCTCGAGCCGACGCGGGTCATCGGCTCCGGCACGATCCTCGACACGGCTCGCTTCCGCTCGTTGCTCGCCGACCATCTGGACGTAGCGCCACGCTCCATCCACGCCTATGTCCTGGGCGAGCACGGCGACAGCGAGGTCCTGTGCTGGACGGCGGCCGCGGTCGGCGCCATCCCGCTGGTCGATTTTGCCGCGGCCGTCGGACGGCCGATCGACGCGTCGGTGCGCGAGAGCATCGACGCCGGCGTGCGGCGGGCGGCCTATCGGATCATCGAGGGGAAGGGCTACACCAACTACGGCATTGCGGGCGGCGTCGCGCGCCTCTTGCGCGCCATCGACGGCAACGAGCGCGCGGTCCTGACGGTCTCGATCCTGACGAAAACGGTCGAAGGCCGGGGGCCCGTGGCGCTGTCGCTACCCCGCATCGTCGGCGCAGACGGCGTTCTGGGCACCATCCTTCCGACCCTCGACGCGGCCGAGCGCGGCGCGTTGGCGACGAGCGCGGACACGCTGATCGTCGCCGCCGGCCGGACACCTTAGGCCAGGCCGGGAACGCCACCGGGGCGATGCCGGTTCCGCCGGCTGACGGCGCAGCGTACACTCTGGGTTCACCTTTCGCTCCAAGGCCCCGCCGCGTGCACCCCACTCCCTTCCTGGCAGACCTCCTGGTCTTCCTGATTGCCGCCGTCTTCGTCGTTCCGATCGTCCGCCAGCTCCGCTCGAGCCCGGTGCTGGGCTACCTGGTCGCTGGTGTTCTCGTCGGCCCGCACGGGCTCGGCCTCGTCGAGGACGAAGAGACGCTGGCCGCGATCGCCGAGTTCGGCGTCGTCTTCATGCTGTTCGTCATCGGCCTCGAGCTGTCATTGCAGCGGCTGTGGGTGATGCGCCGCCTCGTCTTCGGCCTCGGCCTGGCGCAGGTCGCCGCTACCAGCGCTGCGATCGGTGCCGTCGCGCTTGCGCTTGGCGCACCGCCGCAGGCAGCGCTGGTGATCGGTGGCGCGCTGGCGCTCTCGTCGACCGCGTTCGTGCTGCAGCTCCTGTCGGAGCGCGGCGAACAGATGACGCGGCACGGCCGCAATGCCTTTGCCATCCTGCTTTTCCAGGACCTCGCCGTCCTGCCGCTTCTGGTCGTCATCCCGCTGCTCGCCGGCGATGGCAGCGCCATGCTGCGCACCATCCTCGACACGGGCGTGGTCGCCACGCTGGCGCTCGGTGCGATCATCCTGGTCGGCCGCTTCATGCTGCAGCCGTTCTTCAGGATGATCGCCGCGACGCAGAGCAACGAGCTCTTCGCCATCGCGACGCTGACCCTCGTCCTCGGAACCGGTTGGGTGACGCAGCATGCCGGCATGTCGATGACGCTCGGCGCCTTCATGGCGGGTCTGCTCGTCGCGGAGACCGCCTACCGGCATCAGATCGAGGCCGACATCCGTCCTTTCCGGGGCATTCTGCTCGGACTGTTCTTCATGAGCACGGGCGGGTCGATGGACCTGCCACTGATCCTCGCCCGCTGGCCCGAACTCCTGGCGATGCTGGTGGCGCTGCTGCTGGTCAAGGGGGTGATCCTGCTGGCCCTCGCCCGCGTCTTCGGCCTTGCCAGCAGCGACGGTGTGCGCCTCGCCTTCACGCTCGCGCAGGGCGGCGAGTTCGCCTTCGTGGCCCTCACCCTTGCCGCCTCGCTCGGCGTCGTCGGCGGACCGACCACGCAGGCGATCATGGCGGTCGTCGCCATCAGCCTCCTTGTCACGCCGGGGCTCTACGCGATCGGCTCCGCGCTTGCGCGCCGCCTGCGGCGGCCCGACGGCGAAAGCGCCACCGCGCTCGCGGAGCAGGGCGCGCAGTTCGCCAAGCACGTGATCATCGCGGGCTACGGCCGGGTCGGTCGCACGGTCGCCAAGCTATGCGAGCTCGAAGGCGTGCCCTGGCTCGCGCTCGATACCGACCACCGGCGCGTCGATGATGCGCGCTCGCGCGGCCTGGCCGTCTTCTTCGGCGACAGCACGCGCCCAGAGATCCTGGAAGCAGCGGGCCTCGGTCGCGCCCGCGCCCTCGTCATTACCCTCAATAGCCCGATCGCGACCAGCCGCGCTCTGGCGGCCGTACGTTCGCACACGCGTGCCTTGCCGGTCGTCGCCCGCGCGCACGACCAGAGCCACGCCGTGCAGCTCAAGCATCTGGGCGCGACGGCAACCGTCGCGGAAGCAGCCGAGAGCAGCCTGCAGCTCGGCGGCCTCGCGCTGACCACGGCGGGCAGCGACCCGGACCGGGTGGGCCGGCACGTGGCGACCCTGCGCGAGGAAGCTGCGGCGATACTCGCCGGCATCGGTATCGGCGAAGATGGTGGGCGGAACACCCCCAAGAAGCCATCGCGCGGGCTCGGCCGGGCGACGCATTGATGCGGCGCGATGCCGCCCTCGCCCCACCGCTTCGCTCGACAGGTCGCAAGCGAACGCTTATGCGACCCGAGTTCGCCGCCAACGGAAGACGCGCTCGCCTTGACCGCCGACGTCCCCACCGCGCCCGGCATCGCCGGCCTCCTGTCGCGCAACCGCCTGATCATCGCGCTCGTGCTCGTCGCGACGGCGCTTGCCGCTTGGCTCCCCGGCTTCGTCTCGCTGCCGCCCGTCGATCGGGACGAGCCGCGTTATGTGCAGGCATCGAAGCAGATGGTCGAGACCGGCAACGTCATCGACATCCGCTTTCAAGACGAGACGCGACACAAGAAGCCGGTCGGCATCTACTGGATGCAGGCGATATCGGCGGCGACGGTGGGCGGCGGCCCGGCGAGCCCGCTCTGGGTCTACCGGCTTCCCTCCCTGTTGGGTGCGGTCGCGGCCGTGCTGCTCACGGCGGTGATCGGTGCGCGGATGTTTGGGCCGAGCGTCGGGCTGCTCGCCGGCATCGCCCTGGCGACTAGCGTCATTCTCGGCGTCGAGGCTCGCCTCGCCAAGACCGACGCCGCCCTGCTCGCCTTCATCCTCCTAGGGCAGTGGGCGCTGTGGCAGATTTGGTCGCGACGACGCGAGCCGGACGCGGGTGGCTACTGGTGGCTGCTGTTTTGGCTTGCCCAGGGGATCGCCATCCTGATCAAGGGCCCGGTTGCACCGGCGCTGGCGGCTCTCACCATCGCGACGCTCGTTATCTGGGACCGCAGCATGGGCTGGATCATGCGCCTGCGGCCGCTGCGCGGTGGTCTGATCGCTGTACTCATCGCCGCGCCTTGGCTCGCCGCATTGATGTTCGCGACCGAGGACGGCTTCGCCGCGTCCGAGTTCGGCGTCGACGCCCTCGCTAAGATCTACGAAGCCCAAGAAGGGCACGGCGCGCCGCCCGGGACCTACCTACTGGCCATGTGGGGCACGGCTTGGCCCTTCGTCGTCCTCGTGCCCTTGGCGATGGTCTGGCTGGGGCGCCACCTCGGCGACGACCGAGTGCGCTTTCTGATCGCCTGGATTCTAGGCTTCTGGCTGTTGATGGAGATCGCGGCGACCAAGCTGCCTCACTACGTCCTCCCGACCTACCCGGCGCTCGCGATCGCCTGCGCCGCGGCGGTCCTGGCCCTGCAGCGCCCGCGCCAGCTTCTGATCGGCGTGCCGCTGGTCGCCAGTCTCCTGCTCGCCGCCCTGCTCGTCGGCGGCAGCCTGCTGCTGCCGGCACTCTTTGACGAGGCGATGCCGCTAGCTGCGATCGTCGGTGCGCTCGTGACGCTTGTGCTCCTCTACGCCGTCGGTTGGGCCTTCTTCGCCAAGCGCTTCCAACTCGCCGGCATCACCGGCGTGCTTGCTGCGATCGCGCTGTACGTGACGGTTTATGAAACCGTGCTCGCGCGCATGGAGGCACTCGCTCTGAGCCCGCGCATGGCCGAGGCGGTAGCCACGCACGCCACGTGCGCGGCACCGGCCGTAGGCTTGGTTGGCTACCACGAGCCGAGCGCGGTGTTCCTGCTCGGGACCGAAACCCAACTGACCGATGCTGACGGAGCGGCGACGCTGCTCGGCACCGAGGCGTGTGCGCTCGCCTTCGTTGACGATCGTCACCTGCCGACCTTCGAGGGCCTCGCGCCGGAGATGGACACGCTCGCGACGCTTCGGGGCTATCGCGTCAACGGCGGCCGCTTCACGACGCTGACCCTCGTCGGCACCGCCCCTTGAGCCGGGCGGAGGACGCTCATCCGGCGCGCTGGTCGGCCCAAGCGATCGCCGCCGAAAGGACGGCCGGGCTCGACCTCTCCGTCGTCGTCCCGGTGAAGAACGAGGCACCGAACATCCGTCCACTGGTCGCCGAAATCGCCACCGCGCTCGACGGGCGTGTCGCGTTCGAGATCGTCTACGTGGACGACGGCAGCGACGACGACACGCCGAGCGAGCTGGTCGCCGCAGGCCAGCGCGAGCCGCGCTTGCGCATCATCCGGCACCGCCGCCCGAGCGGCCAGAGTGCCGCCCTGCGCAGCGGGATCCTCGGCGCCCGGGCGCCGCTCATCGCGACCCTCGACGGCGACGGGCAAAACGATCCCGCCGACCTGAACCGCCTCCTGGATACGTTCCAGGCTGCGCCCATCGGCGATGCGCTGGGGCTCGTCGGTGGCGACCGAAGCCGCAGCCGCAGCGATCGCTGGATCAAGCGCACCTCCTCACGGATCGCCAACACCGTCCGCGGCTGGTTTCTCGGCGACCGGACACCGGACACCGGTTGCGGTCTGAAGGTGTTCCGCCGCGAGGCCTACCTGCTGCTGCCATTCTTCGACCATCAGCACCGCTTCCTCCCGGCGCTCTTTCTACGCGAGGGGTTCACCATCCGCTCGGTGCCGGTCGGGCATCGGCCACGCTCGCGCGGGCAGTCGAAGTATGGGACGCTCGATCGTCTCGCCGTTGGCGTCGTCGACCTGTTCGGCGTCGCCTGGCTGCGTCGGCGTCGTCGCTCGATGGACGCGATCGAGGAACGCTGAGCGATGCTCTGGAACTGGTTCGCCCAGATGACTTGGACCGAGGTGGTCTGGGTCGGCATCGGCTTCTTCGGCCAGCTGATGTTCTCGATGCGCTTCCTCGTCCAGTGGATCGTCAGCGAGCGCGCGCGCGAGAGCGTCGTCCCCCTCGCCTTCTGGTACTTCAGCATCTTCGGCGGGATGACGCTCTTGTCCTACGCCATCTGGCGCCAGGATCCGGTAATCATCGTCGGGCAGGCC
>CAYUKE010000148.1:0-8078 GCA_964445185.1 uncultured Geminicoccaceae bacterium | reverse complement strand
CCGCACGCGCGTCCAGTACATCTTCCAGGACCCTTTCGCGTCGTTGAACCCGCGCATGACCGTGGCCGCCCTCGTTGCCGAGCCCCTGGTCATCCATGGGATCGGCACCGCGGCCGAGCGGGCCGAGCGCGTCCGCGCCTTGCTGCAGGCCGTCGGTCTCGACCTTCGTCATCTGCGGCGCTACCCGCACAGCTTCTCGGGCGGCCAGCGGCAGCGGATCGGCATCGCCCGCGCGCTGGCCCTTCACCCGGAGCTGCTAATCTGCGACGAGCCCGTGTCGGCGCTCGACGTCTCGGTCCAGGCGCAGATCCTCAACCTGCTGAAGGAGCTGCAGCGGGGCCTCGGCCTCACCTACCTGTTTATTGCCCACAACCTCGCCGTCGTGCGCTACGTCGCCGACCGCATCGCCGTCATGTGCCGCGGTCGGATCGTCGAGATGGCGCCGACCGACATGCTCTTCCGCCAACCGCAGCACCCGTACACGCGCGCGCTGCTCGCCGCCGTGCCCGACCCCGATCCCGCGCATCCGCTCGACTTCCGGCTCCTGCGCGACGGTTCGATGTCCACGCCTCAGGACTGGCCTGCCCCCTTCACGCTGCAACCCGACGAGGACGGGCGGATGACCGATCTCGGTCACGCCCACCTGGTTCGCTACAGCGCCCATGCCGAGGAGAGCCTTCTTGCTGCATCTTAGGCCGTTCGGCGCCATCCTGGCGCTGCTTGCCGCGATTGGCGTCGCCCGAGCTGAACCGCCGGCTGAGCCACTGGTCGTCGCCGACATCCCGGAGCTGGGGCGCCAAGGCGGGCAACTGCGCACGCTGATCGGCCGCGACAAGGACGCCAAGCTGTTCGTCGTCTACGGCTATGCCCGGCTCGCCTCCTACGACCGCAACCTCGAGATCGTCCCCGACATCTTGAAGGACATCGAGGTCGAGGAGGGGCGCCGCTTCACCTTCAGGCTGCGGCCGGGCCACCGCTGGTCCGACGGCGCGCCGTTCACCGCCGAGGACTTCCGGTTCTTCTGGGAGGACGTCGCCCAGCACGAACTCCTGCGCCCGACCGGTCCACCGATCGAGATGGTGGTCGACGGCGAGCTGCCGACCTTCGAGGTCCTGGACCCGCAGACCGTGCGCTACACTTGGTCCAAGCCAAACCCCTTCTTCCTCCCGGCCCTCGCGGCGGCGGCGCCGCTCTACATCGCGATGCCGGCCCACTACCTTGGGGGCTTCCACGAGGACCATGCCGAACCGGACGCCCTCGCCACGCTGGTGGCCAACGAGGGCGCGCGCGACTGGGCGCAGCTCTTCGGCCGCCTCAGCCGCGAGTACAAGGCAACCAACCCCGACCTGCCCACGCTGTTGCCGTGGCGGCTGGTGTCGGCACCACCGGCGGAGCGGATCGTCGCCGAGCGCAATCCGCACTTCCATCGCGTCGACAGCAACGGCATCCAGCTACCCTACCTGGACCGGCTCGTCTTTCAGGTGGTGCAGAGCAGCCTGATCCCCGTCAAGACCGGCGGCGGCGAAACCGACCTGCAAGCGCGCGGCCTCAACTTCAACGACGTGCCCTTCCTCAAGCAGAACGAGGACCGCTCGGGCATGCGCACGCTGCTCTGGAAGACGGCAACCGCCGCCCACCTGGCGCTCTACCCCAACCTCAACGCCGCGGACCCCGTCTGGCGCGAGGTCTTCCGCGATGCCCGCGTCAGGCGGGCGCTGTCGCTGGCTATCGATCGTGAGTCGATTTCCAAGCTACTGTATTTCGGGATCGCCGGGCCTGCCAACAACTCGGTACTGAGCGAGAGCCCGCTTTGGAGCAAGGATGTCGGCGCCGCCTTCACGGTGCTCGATATCGAACGCGCCAACGCCCTGCTCGACGAGGCCGGCTACACCGAGCGCAACGGTAGCGGCGTCCGCCTGCTTCCGGACGGGCGGCCGTTCGAGATCGTCGTTGAGACGGCCGGTGAGGACACCGAGCACAGCGATGTCCTGGAACTCGTCCGCAGCCATTGGGCCGAGGTCGGCGTCAAGACGCTGACCAAGCCGTCGCAGCGCGAGGTCCTGCGCAACCGGATCTTCGCCGGCGAGACGTTGATGACGATCGCCGCCGGGATCGAGAACGGGCTGCCAACCGCGGACATGAGCCCGTCCGCCTACGCGCCGACCTCACAGATCCACTATCAGTGGCCGATGTGGGGCCAATACTACGAAACCAAGGGCCAGGCAGGGGAGCCGCCAGCCCTGCCCGAGGCGCAGCGGCTGTTCGAGCTGTTCGAGGCGTGGCGGTTCGCCGGCGAGACGGACGCGCGGCGCGCAATCTGGGACGAGATGCTGCAATTGTGGACTGATCAAGTCTACACGATCGGCGTGGTCTCCGGCGTGCGCCAGCCCGTGGCCGTCAAGGACGGCGTCGTCAACGTGCCCGACGAAGGCATCTACAACTGGGATCCGGGCGCGCATTTCGGGATCTACCGACCGGAAACGTTCTGGATCCGCGGCTGACGCGCGCCGTGGATTGGGCCCGCACCGTCGACGGCTATTGCGAGCGTACCAGCGCCGCGTTCTGGGCCGAGCCGGTCAACGCGATCACCAACGCCGCGTTTCTCCTCGCGGCGCTCCTGGCCGTCAGGACCGTCCGGCGCGAGATGCTGGCCGATGCTGCGGCCCTCTGGCTGATCGCGCTCGTCATCGCGATCGGCATCGGGTCCTTCGTTTTCCACACGTTCGCCACGATCTGGGCCGCGGTCGCCGACGTCCTGCCGATCATGCTTTTCATCGTCAGCTTCCTGGTACTCACCGTGCGCCGCTTCTTTCGCCGTCGCTGGTGGTTGGCAGCGCTCGTCGGCATCCTGTTCCTGCCGGCGGCCCAGGCGCTAAGCGGCACGGTCGGTGACCTCGTCGGCGACCGCCTGAGCGGGTCGGAGGGCTACCTGCCGGCACTGCTCGCGCTCTTCGTCTGCGGCGGGCTGCTGCACCGCCACCCGGCAGGCGCGGGACTGCTGACGGCAGGCGTCGTCTTCGCGGTCTCGCTCACCTTTCGAAGCCTCGACGAGCCGCTCTGCGGCCTCCTGCCGCTCGGCACGCATTTCGTCTGGCATCTGCTCAACGCCGTCGTGCTCGGCACGCTCCTCTTGACCTTCATCCGGCACGGGCCGCCGGAGGTCAGAGCCGCCTGAGCCACAGGCTCGTCTCACGCGCACCCGGCAGCCGCGGCAATGCACGCGCGACCGGCCCCAGCAGATGCGGTGCACGGGTGCGGACATAGTGGCTCGCGAACAGTATCTCGAAGCCGCCGAGCAACAGGCCGGCGATCGCCTGCTGCTCGTTGTAGCCGCGCCAGGCCCAAGCCGTCGGATAGGGGTCTGGCAGAAGGACATCGTGAACGTGCAGGATCACGCCCGGACGCAAGCGCGGCAGCAGCACCGTGAGGATGAAGTCGACGTCAGAGCCGGCGGTCAGGACATGGCTGGAATCGACGAAGAGAACATCGTCGTGCTGAAGCGCCGAGACGAGATCGGGGTCGATGGCCTGGACGAGCTGCCGGCACCATTCGACGGGCAGGCAGGCGATCGTCGCTCGCGGCGCCGGATCGATCGCGGTGAGCCGCGTCGCGAGCGCGCCGTCGGCGACGGCGCGAACGGCGACCCGCGTCGAGTGCCCCGATCCGATCTCGATGTAGCGGCACGGGCGGTGGCTGCGCAGAACCGTGTACAGCGCGGCGGCATCAAGCGCGGGAAACCAGTCCTGCTCGAACCGCGGCGCCGGGGCGGCCCCACCGAACCGGGCGAAGGCATCAGCAAACGCCTCGACCGCAACAAGCACCTCGCGGTAGCGCGGCTCGGCCGCCGCGAACATCGCCGCCAGCGCGGCTGAAGGCACGTCCTCCACGCCCCGGAACCGGTGCGGGATGACCGTGCCGCGCACGCCCAACCCACGCCGCAAGCGTCGCTGCAGGAGCTTGGCGCTCGCGCGCCGGCGCGCGCGGGCGACCGGCCGCGCGGTCAAGGCTCGAGGACCATTCCTTCGGCGGCGACGAGAGAACCGGGCAGGGCGCCGGCGAGCCGTGTCCCGATTGAGTCCAAGGTGTCGTCGTCGCTGTCGGGGTCGTGGTGGAAGGCGACGAGCCGCTTGGCGCCGGCCGCGAGGCAGAGACGCACGCCCTCCTGCCAGGTCGAATGGCCCCAGCCGCGATAGCGCTCGAAGCCCGCGTCGTCGTAGGTCGTGTCGTAGACGACGAGGTCGCAGCCAGCGATCAGGTCGAGGACGTTGCGGTCGGCGCGGCCCTGCTCGTGCTCGGTATCGGTGACCAGAGCGAAAGAGCGGCCGGCGAAGTCGACGCGATAGGCCGTGGCGCCGCCTGGGTGATTGAGCGCGGCGGTGGTGATTTCGACGCCCGCCGCTGCGTCCAGCCGGTCGCCGGCGACGAAGTCGTGAAATTCGGTGCGCGCGTGCATGACGTCGAGGGGCACCGGGAAGAGTGGGCGGCTCATCAGCCCGGCGAGGGTCTCCTCAAGGCGAAGCCCCTGGCTGCGGAGGTGGCCGGCCCAGAGATGGAAGCGGTTCGTCTGGCAGTAGGCGGGCCGGAAGAAGGGGAAGCCGGCGACGTGATCGAGATGGGTGTGGGTCAGGAAGATCTGGGCGTCGCAAGGCCCGTTTGCCTGGAGCGACTTGCCGAGCTCGCGCGCGCCGGTACCGAGGTCGAAGACAAGGCGGGTCGAGCCGCAGCGCAGCTCCAAACACGATGTGTTGCCGCCGTAGCGGACGGTGCTGGGCCCTGGCGTCGGCACCGTGCCGCGGACGCCCCAGAACCGAACCCAGAATGGTGAGGCGTTCCCGCTCACGGCCGCTTCAGCCGGCCCGGCGGAACAGATGATAGCGCCCCGGCACCACTGTATCTGGAAGCGCGATCGGCACGAGCCGCGTGTCGCTCAGCGGCTGATCCGAGGCAACGTAGCCGCCGGCCGCAACAAGCGGTGGAATGACCTCGGCGATCCACGCGGCGAGGCGCGCGTTGCGGGCGCCATCACCGGTGCCGATATCACTGTGGAGCAACGCCGCCGGCGCTGGCAGGAACGACTGACCGGCAGGCAAGGTGTCGAAGAAGTCGCCGACGATGAGATGCTCGGCGTCGGGCGTGCAGTCCGGATGGGCCGCCGGCTGCCGCTCGAAGACGAAGATTTCGCGCTCGGGGAGGCGCGTGCGGAGATGGTCGAACGTTCGCCCGTTGCCGAGCCCGAGCTCGATGACGGGCCCGCGCACCCCCTCGATCTGCGCGCACAGCAGGTCGAGGCAGTCTCGCTGGGCGAGCAGACGCTCGATGTTACTCTCCAGGCGGCTCACCGGGCCTCCTCGCAACGACGTACGACCGTTGGCGACGGCGCGTAACACCACAAGATGGAAATGCAACCTCTCGCCGGTTGTGATGGACGTCACTCGACGCCTTTGGTGCTCGATCCGTTGCGGCGGCTGGGCTAACGAACGGCGTCCCACTGCCCCGAGATGGCCATCGCTTCCATGCCGCCTTTCGATCCGCGCCAGCTCTATCCGTCGCGCCGTTCGCCGGTTGTCGCACGCAACGTCGTCGCCACCTCGCAACCGCTCGCGGCGCAGGCCGGTCTGCTGGCGCTGGCCAAGGGCGGCAACGCGGTCGACGCCGCGCTCGTCGCCGCGATCACGCTGAGCGTCGTCGAACCGACCGGCAACGGGCTTGGCAGCGACGCGTTCGCGCTGGTTTGGGACGGCGCAACGCTGCACGGGCTCAACGCGTCTGGACGCGCCCCGGGCGCGTGGACCGCCAAACGCTTCGCCGGCGCGCATGCCATGCCGACCGAGGGCGTTGACGCGGTGACGGTGCCCGGCGCCGTCTCCGCCTGGATCGCCTTGAGCGAGCGCTTCGGCCGGTTGTCCTTCGCAGACCTCTTCGGCCCGGCGATCCACTATGCCCGCGATGGCTTCCACGTGAGCCCGGTCGTCGCGGCCCAATGGGAGCGCGGCGCCGATCGGCTCCGCGAACAGCCCGGCTTCGCGCAAGCCTTCATGCCGGGCGGGCGGGCGCCCCAGGCCGGCGAGATCTTCCGCCTGCCGGAGCAGGCTCGGACCCTGGAGGCGATCGCGGCGTCGGGCGGCGAGACCTTTTATCGAGGCGCAGCGGCCGAGGCGATCGTCGACTGGGTGCAGCGCCATGGCGGCGCTCTGACCATGGGCGACATGGCGGCGCAGGTGGCGGACTGGGTGACGCCATTGCGGCTCGCCGCCTTCGGCGTCTCGCTGGCGGAGATCCCACCGAACGGGCAGGGACTCGCCGCGCAGATCGCGCTCGGGATCCTCGAGCAGACGGAAATCGGGGAACGGACCGCGGACGAGGTGGCAAGCCTGCACCTGCAGATCGAGGCGATGAAGCTCGCCCTCGCCGACGTCTACGCCCATGTTGGCGATCCGGCGGCGATGCAACTGCCGGCGGAGCGTCTGCTCGACGCCCAATATCTGGCCTCTCGGGCGGCCTGGATCGACCGCAGCCGCGCCGGGGACCCGGGCGCCGGAGCGCCGGCGCCCGGCGGTACCGTCTGCCTCGCGACGGCGGACGCGGCTGGCATGATGGTCTCCTTCATTCAATCCAACTACATGGGCTTCGGCTCGGGTGTCGTCGTGCCCCGGACCGGCATCTCGCTGCAGAACCGCGGCGCTGGCTTCGTGCTCGGAGAGGGTCACCCGAACGCCGTCGGCCCCGGCAAGCGACCGTTCCACACGATCATCCCCGGCTTTCTGGAAACGGCGGCAGGCGCCCCGGCGATGGCCTTCGGCCTGATGGGGGGCGCGATGCAGGCGCAGGGGCACCTGCAGATGGTCCTGCGCACGCGGGTGTTCGGTCAAAACGTCCAGAGCGCGAGCGACGCGCCGCGATGGCGGGTGACCGGCGGCCGCAGGGTCGCCGTCGAGCCCGGCCTGCCGGTAAGCGTCTACGACGGGCTTCGAGCCCTCGGACACGAGGTCCTGGTCGAGGCACCGGACACGACATTCGGGTTCGGGGGAGCGCAATTGGTCGAACGCCTTGATGACGGCTACGTCGCTGCGTCCGACAGCCGCAAGGACGGCTGCGCCGTGGGCTTTTGAACGCGGCCCACGCGATCGAGCCGATGCGCGAGCGCCTCTAGCGCACGGGTCATCGGTGCCGTCGGATAGCGCCGGACAAAAGGACGTTGCGCACGAATGGCGGCCGTCACCCGGGGATCTTCGAGAAGGACGTCGGCCGCGGGTAGATCCAGCTTGAGGAAATGGCCGCAGGCGCGAGCGAGCTTCTCGCCGGTTGCGCTGCCCACCGATGTCGTCGGCGCGCGGTTGACCACCAGCCGGCATCGCCCCGCATCACCGTCGCGGGTGCAGAGCTTCAAGAAGGCGTAGGCGTCGGTCATCGACGCCGGATCCGGGGTGACGACCAGCAGGCGACGGCGCCCGAGCCGCCACCAGTCGCGCAGCGAACGCTCCGCGCCGGCGGCGAGATCGATGACGGTCCAGTGATAGGCGCGGGCGATCGTCCGGACCTTCTCGCGGACGTCGCCATGCACCGCGGCCGGGAGGTCGGCGAGCCGACCGCTGCCGGAGGCCCCGGCGAGCAGGTCGATGCCGGCGCCCGGCACCGGCTGCACGGCGGCGGCCAGATCCTCGACGGCACCTTGCAGCGGAACGACGGCAGGCGCCATGACCCCGAGTTGAACGTCGGCATTGGCGAGGCCCCAGTCGCCGTCGACCAGAAGGACGCGCCGACCGGGGCGGAGCGCCAGCGCCTGGGCCAGGCTCGCCGCAAACCAGGTCTTGCCTGTGCCACCTTTGCCGGAGGCTACGGTGATGATGCCGGTCATGACGGTACCGCCTCGAACGCGTTGGAGTTGCTGGACCCGGTCGGCCGCGACGCGTTCACGAAGCGGTGCACCAAGAGGCGCGCCAACCCGCTGGGATGAAGCGGCGAGAGGGCGTCTTCGATTGTGCCGCTGACGCTGGCGGCCTGCAGGGCAACCCCGCTGAGCGCCAACGTCGCCAGGCCGCCATAGAGGCTCGTGAGGTCGAGCTTGGTCGGGAGGACGC
>CAYUKE010000147.1:0-8151 GCA_964445185.1 uncultured Geminicoccaceae bacterium | reverse complement strand
GGCAGCGCTGCTCACCAACCTGCAACCGCGCGATGTTCTCTTCATCGATGAGATCCACCGGCTCAGCCCTCAGGTCGAGGAGATCCTCTACCCGGCCATGGAGGACTTCCAGCTCGACCTGATGATCGGCGAGGGACCCTCGGCACGGTCGGTGCGTGTTGATCTGCCGCCGTTCACGCTGGTTGGCGCTACAACGCGCGCGGGCCTGTTGACCACGCCGCTTCGTGATCGGTTCGGTATTCTCACGCGCCTCGACTTCTACGAGGTCGCGGAGCTCGAGCAGATCGTTTCCCGAGGGGCGTCGCTGCTCGATCTCGATCTCGCCCCTGACGGCGCGGGCGAGATCGCGAAGCGCGCACGCGGCACGCCGCGGGTAGCCACCCGTCTGTTGCGACGTGTCCGCGACTTCGCCACCGTCGATGGTGCGTTCCCGGTGACCGCCGGCGTCGCCGATCGAGCGCTGCGACGGCTCGACGTTGACCCACGCGGCCTCGATCGCCTCGACCGCCGCTATCTGCACGCCATCGCCGAGAACTATGGTGGTGGCCCTGTCGGCGTCGATACGCTGGCGGCAGCACTCGCTGAGCAGCGAGACACGCTTGAGGATGTCGTCGAGCCGTTCCTGCTCCAGCAAGGTCTGCTGCAACGAACGCCCCGGGGCCGGGCACTGACGCGCGCCGGCTGGGCACATCTCGAGCGCAAGCCGCCGGCCGGCGCGGACCTCTTCGATGTCTGAGGTGGCGGCGCGCGTGCACCGCTGGCCGGTTCGGGTCTACTACGAGGACACCGATGCGGGCGGCGTCGTCTACCACGCGCAGTATCTCTGCTTCTGTGAGCGCGCGCGCACAGAGTTTCTGCGCGCGATCGGGCTTGATCACCCGCGTCTGCGGGCGGGTGCCGGCGTTGTCTTCACCGTCCGTCGCGCGAGCCTCGATTTCCGGGCGCCGGCGAGGCTTGACGACGCGCTCGAGGTGGTGACCAGGGTGCCGTTCGTGGGCGGTGCCCGCGTCTTCGTGCACCAGACCATTGAGCGGGATGGTCAGGTTCTCTGCAACGTCAACCAGGAGCTGGCCGTTGTCGGCGAGGACCTGCGACCCCGCCGCCTACCGTCCGGCCTCGCCGATCGGTTGCTCGCCTGGACGTGTCGGGACGGGCCGGAGGCTACCCCTTGACACCCATGGCGATTAGGCGTTTCAACCGCAGCGGAAACGAACTGACGCTTTAACCGTTTATCGCAAGTTTTAGGAATAGCGGCTTTTTTCGTTGCCGCCCTTTGGAGGGACGACGCCGGCATGGGCGACGACGGCCTGACGACAGCGACGCTGGATCCCGCCGGAGGCATGAGCGTCATCGAGTTGGTGGCCGCTGCTGATCCCGTCGTGAAGGCGGTGATGGTGATCCTCGTCTTGGCCTCAATCTGGAGCTGGATGGTTATCTTCGACCGCGGCTTTCGGCTCGGTCGTGTTCGCCAGATGGCCGCGACCTTCGAGCGAGCGTTCTGGAGCGGCGCCGACCTGAAGGACCTGTTTGATCGGGCCGCTGCCGAACAACATCCGATGGCGGCGATGTACGCCGCCGGCTACGAGGAGTGGGACAGCGCCGGGACGCCGCGCGATCCGCAGACGCGCGCTAACCTGCTGCGCCGCGTTGGCTCCGTCATGCAACTGACGCTAGAGCGCGAGCTGGTCGGCCTCGAGCGCAATGTTGGGACGCTTGCCACGATTGGCTCGACGGCGCCCTTCATCGGCCTGTTCGGGACAGTCTGGGGGATCATGAACAGCTTTCAGTCGATCGCCGTGACCGAGAGCACAACACTCGCTGTCGTCGCGCCAGGCATTGCCGAGGCGCTCTTGGCGACGGCGCTCGGCTTGGTCGCGGCGATTCCGGCGGTCATCTTCTACAACCGGCTGGCGCGGGACGTGGATGCCTACGCCGACCGCGCTGGCAGCTTTGCCGAGGAGGTGAGTGTCGAGATCGACCGGCAGATGGACCGGGAGCCTGCCGGGCGGGCCGCCTGACATGGCGGCAACCTCGCAAGTCTCGCGCCGTCGCGGCAAGCGCCGGGTTCGCCGACAGATGGCCGAGATCAATGTAACGCCGTTCGTCGACGTCATGCTCGTGCTGCTCATCGTTTTCATGGTGACAGCGCCGCTGCTGACCGCCGGCGTTCAGGTCGACCTGCCGACTAGCCGTGCGCCTAGTCTGCCGGGCCAGGACGAACCTCTTGCCGTCACGGTCGGGGCGGACGGCGCCGTCTTCATCGGCGAGACGCAGGTCGAGCTTGAGCAGTTAGCGCCCCGATTGCGAGCGATCACCGGGGAAAACCTGGAAGCGCGCATCTTCATTCGCGGCGATCGCGAGCTCGTCTACGGGCGGATCATGGAGGTGATTGGCACGGTCAACGCGGCGGGCTTCGGACGTGTCGCCCTGGTGAGCCAGCCGCCGCCGACGGGTGGCTAGGAGCGCGGAGAGATGAACCCGTTCGCGCTGATCGGCTCGCTCCTCGTGCATGGCGCCGTCGCGATCTGGGTGTTCACGTCTCTCCCCAACTTCGGCGACCGTCTCGAGCTGGGCCGGGTCGTCAACGTCGAGCTCGTTGAGCTGGCGCCGGCGGCCGATGCGCCGACGGAAGCGCCGGCCGAAGCGGCGCCGTTGCCCGAGCGCCAAGCGACGCGCCGCCCCGATCCGACACCGCCGGAGACGGAGCCGTCACCCGAGCCGCCCGGCGTGACGACGCGCGAGGTCGAGCCGGAGCAGGATGTCGCCGCCCTGCCGGCGCCGGCGTTGGCGCCCGCGGCGGAGCCGGAGCCGAGCGCGCCGCCGCCCGACGTGATCCCGGAGCCGGAGCCGACGCCCGAGCCGGAGGCGGAACCGGCGCCTCCGCCGGACCCGTCACCCACGAGGCCGGCGGAGGTCGAGCCCGCCGACGACGCACCGCGCCTTGCGGCCGTCCCGCGGCGGCGGCCGCAGATTGCGGCGGCGGCATCAAGGCCCGAGCCCGAAGGGCAGCCGCAGCCCAATCCCGACGCGCTCCAGGAGGAGACGACGGAGCCGGACCCGTTGGACGCGCTCCTGCAGAGCGTCGAGCAGCTGACCCGGCGCCTCGAAGCGGACACCGAGCGCGCCGGTACGGGCAGCGAGGCCGATCAAGGCGTTAGCGCGATCGCTGATCTGCGGTCTCAACAACTCCAGCGTTCGATCTATGACCAGATCATCGGCTGCTGGAGCGTGCCCGCGGGGCTCGACGGTGTGGCCGACGTCGGCACCGTCGAGATCCGCGCCGAGTTCAGCCCGGGCGGTGCGGTGCTGACAACGGCGGTCTTGGACGCCGACCGTCTGCGCACCGACCGCGTTTTCCGTTCGGTGGCTGAGAGCGCCCAACGCGCAATCTACAATTGCACGCCGTTGCGCGGCCTGCCCGGCGATCTCTACGATCAGTGGCGTGTTATGATCGTCGAATTCGACCCAGGTCGGCTTTCTGCAGGTGGTTGATGGTCCGTCTTAATCCGATCCTAGCGTTTGTTCTTATCGGCTGCCTCGCCGCCTGCACGACGGTCCGGCCACCTGAGCGCGAAGCGCCGGCGCTCGACGCTCCCGCCGAAGCGGGGGGGCCGCCGCAGCGGATCGACCTGACGGTGGACCCGGAGCTGGAAGCGCGGTGGCGCGAGATTCTGGCGATCATGCGGCCCCAAATGGAACCTTGCCTGACCCGTTTCCGCGATCGTCATCGCGACCAAACTGTTGGGGTGCTTGAGACGATCATTGAGTTCGAACAAGACGGGTCATTACGGCACATCGAAGTTGTTCATGATGTTCAGCGCCTGCGAACTGACGCTGACTACAGGGCTGTTGCTGAAGGCTTCATCCTCGCTCTTGCGGAATGCAGCCCGCTGGAGGGGATGCCGACTGAGTGGTACGATCAGTGGGAGTATTTCCCGATGTTCTACCGCACGGGGTCGACGTGAGCGCCACGTCGCGAGGGCTGATCAGGCGCCATGTGCTGTGCGGCGCCGCGGGTGCGTTGCTCGGCGCGAGCCTTCCCACCGTTGCCGCGCAGGCACAACTGCGGGTCACGATCGACCGTGGCACCGTGCGGCCGTTGGCGATCGCCGTTAGCCCCTTCCACACGGAAGATCCGCAGCTCGCGAACGAGGGTCGCCGGATCGCCCAGGTGGTTGCCGCCGACCTCGACCGCTCGGGTCTCTTCCGTGCGATCGACCCTCTCGCCTTCATCCAGACGCCTGCCGATCTGGCTCTGAACGGGCCGCGTTTCGGCGAATGGCGACCGATCAACGCCGAGGCGTTGGTGTTCGGCGAAGTTCGTGCGGCGGGTGCCGATCAGCGGACGATCGACTTTCGCCTGTTCGACGTCCTAGCTGGCACCGAACTGCGCGGGCTGCGCTTCACCGCGCCCGAAACCGACTGGCGGCGCGTCGCCCATAGGATCGCCGATGAGATCTACGCCCGGATCACCGGCGACACCGGCTATTTCGACAGCCGCATCGTCTACGTGGCGGAGACCGGCCCGGCAACCGCGCGGATCAAGCGCCTCGCGATCATGGACCAGGACGGGGCGAACCACCGCTTCCTCACCCGCGGCGACGCGCTCGTGTTGACGCCGCGTTTCGCGCCAGACGGGGAGACGGTCGCCTTCCTCACCTACGGCTACGGCCAGCCGCAGATTGCGCTGATCGATGCCGCCGGCGGCAGCGAACGGGTGCTCGGCAACTTCCCGGGGATGACCTTCTCGCCGCGCTTCTCGCCCGACGGTCGCTTTTTGGCGCTGACGCTGGCGGAGACCGGCAATGCCGACCTCTATCTCTATGACCGCCGGACCGACAGCCGCCGTCGCCTCACCGATGGGCCGGGCATCGACACGTCGCCGAGCTTCGACCCGACCGGAGGACGGCTTGTCTTCAACTCCGACCGCGGCGGCTCGCCACAACTCTACGTTATGGACACGGCAAGCGGCGCAAGTGAGCGGATAAGCTTCGGCGAGGGTCGCTACGGCAGCCCAGCGTGGTCGCCGCGTGGCGATCTGGTCGCCTTCGTCAACCAGCGCGGCGCCGATTTCCACATCGGCGTCATGCGGCCCAACGGCGCCGACGAGCGGCTCTTGACGCGCAGCTTCATGGACGAGGGACCACGCTTCGCGCCGAACGGGCGAGTTGTGGTGTTCTCGCGGACCGACCCGTCGCGCGGACGCACGAGGCTCTACAGCATCGACGTCACCGGTTACAACCTGCGCGAGAACGCGACGCCGCTCGACGCGTCGGATCCCGACTGGTCAGCGTTGCGCCGATGACTGCCACGCGTTCCCGGCCGCCGCGCGACGGCGGCGCCAACAGCAAGGATCGATCGACCATGCGTCACCTCGCTTTGATTGCGGCCCTCCTCATGGTCACGGCCTGTGCCGGCACCGAGCCGGCCGAGCCGATGCTGTCGGGCACCGCCCAGGACAATCCGGCGGCCGGTGCTGCCGGCAGCTTCCCGCCAGGGTCGCAGGCCGCGCTCCAGGCCGAGGCCGGCGACACCATCTACTTCGCCTTCGACAGCAACCAGATCCGGCCGGAATCGCAGGCCGTGCTCCGCCAGCAGGCAGCGTGGCTTGAGCAGAACCCAGGCGTAACCGTCACCGTTGCCGGCCACGCGGACGAGCGCGGCACGCGCGAGTACAATCTTGCCCTCGGCGATCGCCGCGCCAACGCCGTCCGCTCCTACCTGATCGGCTTGGGCGTCGCGGCTTCGCGTGTCGGCACGATCTCCTACGGCGAGGAGCGGCCCGCCGTGAGCGGCACGGGCGAGCAGGCGTGGGCCCGCAACCGCCGGGCCGTGACGACGATCGGCGCGACGAGCTGATTGGGTCATGCGCGCTATCCTGGTTCTCGGCGCGATGGTGCTGGGGCTGCTGCTGCCGTTGGCGCATCCGGGTGCGCAAACCGTCGTACCCGGCGGCGATCTGACGATTAAGCTGCAGGTTCTCGAGGACGAGTTGCGCGGCCTGCAGGGCGAACTTGAGATCACGCGCTTTCGCCAGCGGGAGCTTGAGGCACAGGTGCAGCGCCTGATGGAAGCGCAGGGGCTCGCGGCGCCGGCACCGGCGGCGCCGGGCACGCCCGACGATCCGGCGTTCGGCGGTTCGGGAACGCTCGGTGGCACGCCGTCGGGCCCGGACGTCGCGCTGGACCAGCCCGCGTCGCGCTCCACCGCCGCTTCGCCGCCACCGGCCGCTTCTCCACCGCCCGCGGCCCCGACCTTCGAAGGCGGCATGGCCTTGCTGCAGGCTGGTCGTTACGCCGACGCGCGGGTGACCTTGGATGCGTTCGTTGCCGCCAATCCCGAAGACGCCAAGGCGCCCGAGGCGGCCTTCTGGTCGGCGGAGACCCTGTTCTTCGAGCAGCGTTTCGATGCGGCCGCGGCTGCCTTTGCCGCCAACTACCGGGCGTTCGGCGCCGAACCCCCGCGGGCGCCAGACAGTCTTCTGAAAGTTGCCATGGCGCATACGGAGATGGGCGACGGCGCCCGCTCCTGCCAAACCTTGGACGAGCTCAGCCGTCGCTACGAGGACACGCTGGGTCGCTCGCTGCAAGCAGCCGTCCGCCGCGAGCGGTCCCGTGCCGGCTGCGCCTGAGCAGATCGCGGCCGACGAGTTCGCGTCGGCGATGGCCCGGCTCGGCTACTTCGAGCCGGCACCTCACCTTGGGGTCGCCGTGTCTGGCGGTCCGGACAGCGTGGCGCTCGGACGGCTCGCTGCGCGGTGGGCGGCCGGCCGCGCCGGACGCGTGACGTTTTTCACGGTTGATCATGGGTTGCGCGCGGCTGGCGCGGCCGAAGCCGGCTGGGTGCGGGACGTTGCGGCGGGTCTGGGCGCTGCGCACGCGACGCTCGACTGGGCGCGTGCCGGGTCGCTGCCGACCAGCCAGGCGGCGGCCAGGGCAGGGCGCTACCAGCTCCTCGACAGAGCTTGTGCGGAACATGGTTGTCTGCACCTGCTCGTCGGCCATCACGCGGCGGATCAGGCGCGCACGACGGAGATGCGACGCCGACGCGGTCTGGGCCCGGGCCTCGCCGGCATGCCAGCGGTTCGCGAGCTGGATCACTGTCGGCTGCTGCGGCCGCTGCTGGACTTTCCGCCCGAGCGGTTGCGGGCGACAGCGGCGCTGGGCGGTCGCGGCTGGATCGACGATCCCAGCAACCGCGACCCGCGCTTCGAGCGAACCACGACCTGCGTCGACGCCGCGGTGCCGGTTGATGGCCGCTGGCGCCGGGAGTTGGACGTCGGTGACGCCGGCTGGCTCGCGCGGAACGCCTGGGTCGAAGGGGGCCGCGGCCTCGGGCTCGACGGCCCGGCTTGGCTGGGCCTGAGCCGAACGGCTGCCGGACGGCTGCTCGGGGCAGCGGCGGCAGCCGTGGGCTGGCCCGCATACCGGCCGTCGCAGCGGCGAAGCGACCTCGCGGCGCGGCGGCTTTTGGCTGGCGCGCGCGGCATCACGCTTGCCGGTGCCGCCGCCGCCTGGCGGGGCACCGACCTGATGCTACGCCCGGAGCGTGTCGGCTGCTCGCACTGGCCTTTGGCCGACGCGCCGTTCGCCGCATTGGATGTTGTCTCCCCCGGCCCGCTGCATATCTGCTAAGGTACCGCTGAAACTAGGTGGGAGGCGCGCAAGCAAGAGCGCCCGACCCCACCGCGAGAGAGGCATCACGTGAACAATTTCGGCAAGAACCTCGCGCTCTGGGTGGTTATCGGCCTGCTCTTGATCGCGCTGTTCAATCTTTTCCAAAGCCCGACGGGACGGCAGCCGCAAACGTCGTTGGCGTTCTCGGACTTCCTGGACGAGGTCGAGCAGGGACGCGTTGCGGAGGTCACGATTCGCGGTGACGAAATTGCCGGTCTCTACAACGACGGACGAAGCTTCGCGACTTATGCGCCGGCCGATCCCAACCTGGTGACGCGGCTTCGCGACTCCGACGTTCGTATCCGTTCGGAGCCTGCCGAGTCGGGGATGCCGTCGCTACTGGGCGTGCTCATCTCCTGGTTCCCGATGCTGCTTCTCATCGGTGTCTGGATCTTCTTTATGCGGCAGATGCAGGCCGGCGGCGGTAAGGCCATGGGGTTCGGCAAGAGCCGCGCACGATTGCTGACCGAAAAGC
>CAYUKE010000146.1:0-8165 GCA_964445185.1 uncultured Geminicoccaceae bacterium | reverse complement strand
GGCGCGAGCTTGCCTCGTGCGCCCGCTCATGCTCGCTCTCCTGCTAGGAACCGCTCTCGTCCTTGCCGGCCCAGCGGTTCGCGCGCTCCTCATTCAAGGGTTTGCGCCACCGCCCGCGGTCGCCGCCGCACTGGACCAGTATGTCGCCTGGCGCCTGCTCGGCGCGCCGGCAGCGTTGGCGAACTTCGTCATCCTCGGTTGGCTGCTCGGCAACCACGACAGCCGCAGCCAGCTCGCGATCCTGCTGACGACGAACCTAGTCAACGCCTGCCTGACACTGCTCTCCGTGCTGGCGTTCGACTGGGGTGTACCCGGCGTCGGCGGCGCGACGGCGATCGCCGACTATGCCGGCTTCGCCCTGGGCTTGTGGTTCGCCCGCGACCGTTGGCGGTGGCTTCCCGACCGACTAGACCCCGCAACCTTGTTGACCGCCGAGGCCTTCCGCCGACTGTTTCGCGTCAATGGCGATCTTCTCCTGCGGACGCTCTGCATCGAAGCGACGCTTCTCGGGTTCGCAGCGCTCAGCGGGCGCCAGGGCGAGGTTCTGCTCGCCGCCAACGCCGTCTTGAACAACTTCGTGATGCTGCAGGCGTACGCCCTCGACGGCTTCGCCTTCGCCACGGAAGCCCTTGCCGGCCGCGCGGTCGGGCGCGGCACCCAGCGTGACCTCGACCGCACCTTGCGCGCCGCCGGCGAATGGTCGATCGGCTTCGCGCTGGTGCTCGTGATCGTGTTTGGTCTGGCCGGTCCGATCCTGATCGCCATCCTGACCAGCATTCCCGACGTGCGCGCCGCGGCGGGTCTGTTCCTGCCATACGCCGCGCTCGTCCCTGCCTTTGGCGTTTGGGCCTACCTCTATGACGGCGTGTTTGCCGGCGCGACGCAGACCCGCGAACTGCGCGACGGCAGCGCCCTCGCGACCCTCGCGTTCTTCACGCTTGCGCTGACCCTGATCCCGGCGCTCGGCAATCACGGCCTCTGGCTGGCGCTGATGGGCTTTCTGCTCGCGAGGAGCATTTGGTTCCACCACCGCTATCGAAGACTGCGGGCGCGGGCGCGGTTCCTCGTGCCTGACGCGGGGTGATGCGACGCGCCAAGGAGAACTCCGGTCCCCTCTGATCTTGCGCTGTCGTGCGAGGAGCGCGACGGTACCTGGCCCGAAACGACGGAGAAGTGGGATGACCGCTGCGACGCCCAAGCGGGAGGCGGTTGCCGTGTTCGAAGACGTCGCGGACCTCGACGACGCCGTCCGTGCCTTGCTGGACGCCGGCTTCTCTCGAAGCGACCTCAGCCTGCTGGCCGGGCGGCACACAGTCGAGCGGAAGTTGGGTGCCGCCTATCATCGCGTCGAAGAACTTGAGGACGATCCGAGCGTCCCGCGCGTCGCCTACCGGCGACTGGCCGATACCGCCGCGCGCGAAGGTGGCTTCATCAGTGCGCTATCCTGGGCACCACCGCTACTCGCGGCAGGAGCCGTCGTCGCCTCTACCGGCATCGTGACCGGCTTGATCATCGGTGCCGCGGTGGCGGGTTCGCTCGCCGCGAACGTCTTTGCCCACGTCCTCGATCGGCGCCACGCGGATTGGCTGCAAGAGCAGCTCGACGCCGGCGGAATCTTGCTTTGGGTCCGGCTTGGCGACGAGGACGCGGTGAAAGAAGCGCTCCGGGTGCTGACACGGCACGCGGTGCATGACGTCCATGTCCACGAGATTCCAGCGGATCCGAACCCTAGCGACGCGCGCGCCGCCGGGTGAAACGCCGAAGCAGATCTCGCATGGGGATCACGATCTGAGGATAGCGGCGCTTCCAGCCCAAGAAACGCCGTTTCGCCAGCTGCGAGTTCGTCAGCACGAGGCTGAGGCCAATGGCGAGCAAGATGAACCCGCCGGGCATCGGCGACACCCAGAGCAGCACGCCAACGCCGAACACGAGCAGACCGCAGCCGACAAGAAGCGAGCGCCAGGCAACGCTGCTAGGCTTCACGCCGCGAACGGTGTCAGGCGCGGGTTCGACAGGTTGGGGCTGGGGCTGCACTCTTGAACCCGTTGTTGCGAAGCTCTGGACTGCGCGTTTTCGGGCGCGGCGCAAGCTCGCCAGCCCAGATGTCGACGCAGTGTCCTAATTCCTCATGAATTCGCCAGCTTAGAGCCGGTGGTCTCGCTTGGCCAGGGAGCCCATCCGCGCCTTTCGGTCAACTCCCTGGCAACACCACGACTTGGCGAAAAGGCAGGGTCGCGCGCGACCAGCTTACCTCCGCCGTGTCCGCAACCACGACCTCCCAGTCGGGCTCAAGCGCAGCGAGGAAACCGTCGAGCACGGAACGACCGAAGTAGTGCATCGGAACGACAACCGCCGGACGCACCTGCTCGACTACGGCCGCCGCGACGCGGTGCGGCATCGTCCACATACCGTCCGCGGGCACCAGCAGCACGTCGATCACGCCCAGCTCACTCAGGTGGTAGTCCTCTAGCGGGTGATGCAGGTGGCCAAGGTGCGCGATGCAAAGGTCTTCGACCTCGAAGACGAATATTGAATTGCTGTTCGCGAACGCATCAGGGCGACCACGCACGCTCGTTGCCACGTTGCGAACCCGCATGTCGTCAACGACGATGTCGTGCTCGGCAATGCCGCCTCCTGGCACCCAGCCGCGCAAGACATGGGCGACTCCAGGCTCGACACTGTCGGTGAAATGGGTTGCGTGGCTGTTGTTCATGGTGACGATCGTCGGCGGGAATGGTGCTCGGTTGAACCCGTTGTAGTCCGTGATGGCGCTCACACCGCCACGCGTCTCGATGAGGAACGAGGCATGACCCAGGAAGCTCAGGCGAACCGTGGCGGCGTCAGGCAACGGCGCCGGTGCGAAGCTCGCGGGCAGGACGGCCCCGGATCCGCGCGCAATGGGAAAGCACCCGGCGGCGAGCGCATGCCCTCCGACGAGGAGCGTCGCGGCAAAGGCTAACAGGACCTGCAACATGCTTGAGCTCCCGTGCTATTCAGAAATGAGGTATCGACCGACCGCATGGTTTCAACCAACGCAACGCGGCGCAGGGAGGTGAGCACATGGCCAGCTATGTCGCGCGGGTCATGGACGCGGCGACCGGCAATGAAGGTCGCTATCCCTTCGAAGGGCCCGACGACCTGCTCAGCCGGTGCGGCGCGGCGCGCGCCTTGATGCACTTCTTCGACCACCTCGACCGCGACGAGTTCCCACACCAGCATCTCGATTACGAGCTGAACGGCGCCTACCGCAGCGCCGACCAGGGCGTGGTGACCGGCATGGGCACCCTCATTTTCGAGAATGGTGCGCACCTGCCGTTTCTCGTCCTGATCAGCCGCGCTTGAACGACTTGCCAAGCGGCTGCAAGGGTCCCTAGTTGAAGGTGTGTCCAACTGCAGAAAGGAGGTGATCCCGTGTCGAGTGAGTTGAGGGTCTCAAACGCGTCCCCGCGTCGCACGTCGGCCGTGGAGCAGCCTCTGCTGCCCGCGTGAGCGCAGGCAACTCGCCAGGGGGCCCGCGTGGCCCGCTCACGGAAAAGCCGCCCTTGGGCGGCTTTTCTCTTGCAGCCGCACTGCCATGTCCGCGGCAGGCATGAGCTGGTGCGCATGGCCGCCGCGGGCGCTGTGCTGTCCTTCATCACGACCGCCTGCACCGTGATCGGCGTCCGCTCGGCAAGCGAACAGCCGTTGTACGACGTCGTCGGTGTGCTGTCCGACGAGGTCGAGATCCGCGCTTACGGGTCGATGCTCGCCGCCGAGACGACGGTCATCTCTGGGCCGAGCGCGCGCAACGACGCGTTCCGCCGGCTCGCCGGCTACATATTCGGCGCGAACAGCGAGCAGCAGAAGATCGCAATGACGTCGCCTGTCGTCCTCGGCGGTCCGCGCGGGCCGGATGCACCGATAGGTGACGGGGTCGTGTCGGGCCTTACGGAGCCAGGCGAGCCGCTGACCATGCGCTTCCTGCTGCCGGCGGCGCTCAGCGCCGAGACGGCACCGCTGCCGACGGACCCAGCAGTCACACTCCGCGTCGTTCCGGCAAAGACCCTTGCTGTCCGCAGGTTTTCCGGTTCGCCGTCGGATAGCCAACTTGCGGCCGAGATCGAGCGCCTGCTCGCAGCGTTAGCGTCGGCGGGGATAGTCCGCGCCGACGAGCCGCCGATCGCGCTCGTCTACGACCCGCCATGGACTGTCCCGGCATTACGAAGAAACGAGGTGGCGGTGGCGGTAGTGCCCTGACACAGCGACGATGGCGACCGCCGGTGTCGGCACGCACCTGAGTGCACGAAAGGAGAAATGCGGCGAGAATGCCATGAGCCGCGGTGCATACTCGTAGGACATGGCGTGCTGCGTCGACACTGGAAAAGAGGACAGGCGTGCGCGGGGAAATTTCTCATTGCCCGCTGCTTTCGCGGAAGCGAGCTCAGATCTATGACCGTGTGGGAACTAACAATCACACTCGCGGAACCATCGGAAGTCGCTCGCCCGACGGAACGGATCCGGCGAGCCGCGGCCGCACGCCAACACTGCGCGGTATGAGCAAGAGCCCAGACATGCCACTTGTCTCGATACTGATGCCTGCTTTCAATTCGGCAGCGACGATCGAGGCAACGCTGGCGAGCGCGCTCGCGCAGACTTACCCGAACATTGAAGTTATCGTCGTCGACGACGGGTCAACGGATACAACGGCCACGATCGTTGAGGATTTCAGGCTTCGCGACCCACGCATTCGCTGCATCAGGCAAGAGAACCGAGGCATTGCCGCCGCGCGCAACCGCGCGTTGCGCGAAGCCCGTGGCATGCTGGTCGCCCTCTTGGACAGCGATGATTTATGGCACTCGGAGAAATTAGCGCGGCAGGTCGCGCTGATGCGCGAGCATGATTTTCGCTTGTCTTTCGTCTATTGCGTCTACAGGCAAATCGACGGGCGCGATACGATCACGACGGCACCCGGCAATTTCGTGGCTGTGAGCGGCTGGGCGCTGTGCCGGTTGATCGTCGTGAACTTCGTTGGCGGGGGCAGCAACATCATCGCGCGGACCGACCTCGTCCGCCGGGCCGGCGGCTTCGACGAGCGCTGGCGCGAGTGGGGCCTGGAAGGAGCTGACGACTACGCCCTACAGATCGAACTCGCGTCCATGGCCCCGGTCGGCGTCTGCGCGGCCGCCCTGGTCGGCTATCGCAACCTTCCGGCAAGCCACTCGAAGAATAGGCGGCGCCGCTATCTCGCACGAAAGAAGGTCTTCGAGCTCTACCGCCGCCGCTATCCTGAGCTGCCCAACTGGCTGTTTCGTGTCGCCGGCGCCAATGCGCACTTGATCGAGTTCCGCGCCTCGGTCGATCATCAGCGCGTCTTCGCCGCCGAGACGGTGGCACGCAGCCTGATCGAGCACCCGTTCGCGGCAACCCAGGCTTGGAGCGTCTACCTGCAGCGCCGGCTGGACGATAAGCTGCGCCGCGCCGCGCGAGCCATGGTGGGCGTCAACTTCTACGACGCCGACCCCGACGCTGCGATCGTCGAAATGCGGGACGTGTTCATTCGACCCGCCGACTGGCGCAAGCTGGAGAACCTGGACCAGTCGCGAACGCCGTTGCTCGCAGCGCGGCAAGGCGCGGTGCTCGGCGCGGTGGGCGAGGAAAGCGGCGAGCTGACTGGGGTCGCCAACGGCTGAGTGCGCGCAGGGCCCGCCTCTGTGCCAGCTCTCAAGGCTGCCGGTACGCCGTCACTTCGATCTCTACGCGCATCTCCTCACGGTCCAAATCGCAGATCACGCTGGTGTTGGCAGGTCGGGCACGGTCGCAGTGACGCTTGATGATCGGCTTGATCCGCTGCAGCTCGTCGCGCGACGCGCAGAACACGCGGATGCGCACGAGATCGTCGAACGAGCTGCCGGCCTGCGCCAGCGCGTAGCCCACATTTGCGAACGCGTTCTCGCACTGTTCCTCGACGCTCGCCGGAAACGCCCCGGTCGCCGGATCGAAACCCGTCGTGCCCGAGACGTGCACCCAATTACCGCTGACGACGGCCCGAGCGTACCCGGCCTGCGCCTCGAAGGGCACGCCCGAGTAGATCCGCGCGCCGACGTCAGCGGCGAGCAGCGCGGTCCATCGCGGATCACGAAACTCCTGGATCTCCAAGCGGTAGCCGTCGGGATCGCGAAAAAAAGCCGCATAGACGGTCCCGTCCATCTCCAAGCGGGGCGGCGCCTCGAAGGCGACGCCGCGGGCGCTGAGCTGGGCGTAGGCGCGATCGACGTCGCAGACGAAGCTGACCATGACGCCGTCGGTGCCGCGCGGCCGATCGGGGCGGTCGCAAACCCCGAGATAGGCGCCGGCATTGACGCGAAAGAGGACGGCGCGGCCTTGGTCGAGGACCGGCTCCAGGTCGAGGACATCACGATAGAACGTCACCGACCTTTGGAGCTTGTCGGTGTAGAGGAAGATCAGCTGCTCCGTCGTCCTAACCATGGTCACGCCCTCTGCCGCTGCGCTCGTGGCAATGAAGGATCGAACGGCGGGCGCGGCTGGTCTACAGCTTGCGCGTCCCGAGCACAGGAACCGACACGCTCCATGCCCACCGCAACCGTGATCGACGGCAAGGCCACGGCGGCCCGCATCCGTGACGATCTGACGCGCGAGATCGCCACCCGCGTCGCCGGCGGCGCGCCACGTCCCGGCCTCCGCGTCGTCATCGTCGGCGACCATCCCGCGTCACGGGCGTACGTCCGCACCAAGGCCCGCGTGGCGGCGGAGATCGGGATCGAAAGCGCCGTCGTCGAGCTCAAGCCCGACATCGCGACCGCCGACCTGGTCGAACGCGTTGCCGACCTCAACGCCCGCGTCGATGTGCATGGCATTCTGGTGCAGCTGCCCTTGCCGTCGCACGTGGACGCAGCGGCGGTCATCCGCGCGATCGATCCCGCGAAGGACGTCGACGGCTTCCACCCGATCAACGTTGGCCGCCTGTTCGCCGCTGCGCGACCGCCCGATCCAGGCATGCTCGTGCCTTGCACGCCGCTGGGTTGTCTGCGCCTCCTCGCCGATCTCCACACGACAGCCGGGCTCAGGGGTCGGCAAGCCGTTGTCGTCGGCCGCTCGAACATCGTCGGCAAGCCGATGGCCGCGCTGCTGCTCGGTGCCGACTGCACGGTAACGATGGCGCACTCGCGGACCGCCGACCTGGCGACGATCACCCGCGAGGCCGACATTCTGGTGACGGCCGTCGGCCGCGCCGAGATGGTGCGCGCCGATTGGGTGAAGCCTGGTGCCACCGTGCTCGACGTCGGCATCAACCGGGTCGCCGACGGCAGCGAGCGTGGCCGGCTCGTAGGCGATGTCGCCTTTGCCGAAGTGTGTGACGTCGCGGGCGCCATCAGCCCCGTTCCGGGCGGTGTCGGACCGATGACCGTCGCGACCTTGATGCAGAACACGCTCGTCGCACACGCGGCCCAGACGGGGTGGCCGAGATGATCCCGCCGGGCGCGCGCCAGTTTCGAATGACTCTCGCCTGCGTCGACCGTCCCGGCATCGTCGCGGCGGTGAGCACCTGCATCCTCGAGCAGGGCGGCAACATCGTCGAAAGCGCCCAGTTCCACGACCCGGAGACGGGCGGGTTCTTCATGCGCAACGTATTCGCAGCGCCGACAGACCTCTCGCTCGAGCACTTTCGCTTCGCCCTTCAGCCGACGGTCGATCGGTTCGACATGCGGGCCACGCTCGGCTCGTCGGAGCGCCAGCCTCGCATCCTGATCCTGGTCTCGCGATTCGACCACTGCCTGCAGGATCTGCTCTACCGCCGTCAAATCGACGCGCTCGGTGCGGAGATCACCGCCGTCGTCTCAAACCACGACGCCTGCCGACGTGTCGCCGAGGAACGCGGCCTCTCGTTCCACCACTGGCCGGTGACACCGGAAACCAAGGCGGCGCAGGAGGCCAGGCTCCTGGCGCTGGTCGACGAGAGCGAAACCGACCTTGTGGTGCTCGCGCGCTACATGCAGGTCCTCTCACCGTCGGCCTGCGAGCGGCTCTATGGGCGGGCGGTCAACATCCACCACTCGTTCCTGCCCAGCTTCAAGGGCGCCAAGCCCTATCACCAGGCGCACGCGCGCGGGGTCAAGCTCATCGGCGCGACGGCTCACTATGTGACGCCCGACCTCGACGAAGGCCCG
>CAYUKE010000145.1:0-8165 GCA_964445185.1 uncultured Geminicoccaceae bacterium | reverse complement strand
CTGGCAACGACCCGGACCGAAACTCGTTACGGCTGCTTCCTTCCGGACCTGACCGGGTTGGCGAGGAGCCCGTCCGCGCCAGCCCTCCATCTCACATCATCGGGTCTTCTACCCCCGACCGCAAGGTGGCAGGCTAGGTTCATGCGTATGCCGGTCATCAACCCGCCGCCCCACCGTTACGCCGGCTGCGGCTTCGACCGGATAGCCCCTAGGCGCAAGGACCCGAGTTGGCTCGCCGCGCGACGCCAGGACCCCGCGACCAGGCTCCTCCTGTTCCACGACCTGAAACCGGTGATCGCCGGGGCGCCGGACGTCCGCCTGCATATGACCAGCGTGGCCGACCTGGGCCGCCCCGTGCCCGACGACGCGCCGCTTCTCGGCGAGCGCGACGGCCGCGCTCTGTTCGCGGTGGCCATCGACGCCGAACACCCGCTCGCATCGCGCTCCGCCGACGTCCGCACGGTCAGCCCGGGGCTGAGCGCTGAAGAGGCCGGGCTCGCCGCCTACGGCCGGGGCCTCGCCTACTGGCACGCGACGCACGGCTTCTGCAGCCGCTGTGGTGGGCCGACCATCCTCGCCGAAGCCGGACACGCGCGCCACTGCGACGGCTGCGGACAGATGGCGTTCCCGCGGACGGACCCAGCCGTGATCGTCCTGGTCGCATCGGGCGACTGGTGCCTGCTCGGACGCTCGCCCCGATTTCCCGAGGGCATGTACTCCACCCTCGCCGGCTTCGTCGAACCGGGCGAGAGCCTGGAGGACACCGTTCGGCGCGAGATGCTCGAGGAAGCGGGCGTCACCATCATCGACATGCGCTATCGCTCTTCCCAGCCCTGGCCTTTTCCCGCGTCGCTCATGCTGGGCTTCGAGGCGACCGCGGCGGCGCGGACGTTGACCATCGACCCGGAAGAACTAGCCGACGCGCGCTGGTTTCACCGAGACGAGCTGGCCGATCCGGAGCGCCGACCGGTGCGCCTACCGGGGAGCGACAGCATCGCCCGCTACCTGATCGAGAGCTGGCTCTACGAGTCCTGAGCGTCCGGGTCGAGCAGGTCCTGCAGGCGCATGGCGGCGACGCGCGCGAAGCGTAGCGTCAATGCCTTGCGCCGCGCCGGCACGAGCGGGCGAGGTTCCGGCTCCATCAGAATCTCGGCACCGTAGGAGTCGGCGACGATGACGCCCGCGCCCTCGGGCAATCGCGCTCGAGGGAAGTCGGCGTCGACCGCGAAGTAGAACCGATCGCAATAGTCGAGGTAGTCGGGCCATTTGTGGTCGGCGTTGAGGTCGGCGAGCCCAGACTTAACCTCGACGATGGCAATTGCGCCGGCGCTATCTAGGCCGGCGACATCGGCGCGGCGTCCGTTCTTAAGCGGCAGCTCGGTGAGGACGACCTGGCCGAGGCGGCGCAGGTGCCGAGCCGTGCCGCGCACGATCCTTGGCGCTCTCTCGCGCGTCTCCAGGGCCCCGATCCCCACTTCGTCCACCGCGCCATCCCCCGAAAAATGATCGAGCGGGCAACGCAGGGGCTTATCGCGGCGGCGCGGCCGTGGCTACCGTATCCCGATGCACAACGAACTGATGACCTCCTCCAACCCCGGCGCCGCAGCGGACAGCGCTGCCGGGTTCCGAACGTTGCCGCACGCGCTCGAGGCCGAGCAGGCGCTCCTTGGCGCCATCCTGGTCAACAACGAGGCCTACCATCGCGTCGCCGAGTATCTGCGGCCGGAGCATTTCTTCGAACCGGTCCACGCGCGGCTCTACACGGCGATCGAACGCCGGGTCGGCGACGGCCGTCTCGCCGATCCGGTGACGCTGCGGCGACTGTTCGACGAGGACGAGACGCTGAGCGACGTCGACGGCGGCGCCTATCTGGCGACGATCGCCCGCGCCGCGGAGTCGATCGTCAATGCCGAACACTACGGCCGCGTCATCCACGACCTCGCCCTCAAACGCGGCCTGATCGGCATCGGCGAGGAGACGGTGCACCGTGCCCACGATCCGTTCGCCGACGAGACGGGCCGCGAGCAGATCGAGCAGGCCGAGGCCGCGCTGTTCCAGCTGGCCCAGGCCGGCGAGGTCGAAGGTGACTTCAAGGACTTTCCCGCCGTCCTCGCCGACACCATCCGGCGGATCGAGAAGGCCTATCACCAAGAAGGGCAGATCACCGGTGTGCCCACGGGCCTCACGGGCATCGACGAGAAGCTCGGCGGCCTGCAACCCTCCGACCTCGTGATCCTCGCCGCTAGGCCCTCGATGGGTAAGACGGCGCTCGCGATAACGATGGCAGCCAACGCAAGCTCGACGCAGCGACCGGACGCGCCGCAGGACGAGCATCCGAACCATCCGGTCGCCGTGTTCTCGTTGGAGATGTCGGCGGAACAGCTCGCGATGCGGCTACTTTCCGCCGAGGCCAGGATCGGTTCGGACGATCTGCGTAAGGGTCGCGTCAACAGCGATGCCGAGTGGCAACGGCTGGTCGAGGCCAGCCAGGCGATGGGTCGGCGTCCGCTGTTTATCGACGACACGCCTGCGCTTACCGTGGCGGCGGTGCGGACCCGCGCGCGGCGGATGAAACGGCGGCACGGCCTTTCCTTAATCATCGTCGACTATCTGCAGCTGCTCCGTGGCACGACACGACAAAGCCAGCAGAACCGCGTGCTCGAGATCGGCGAGATCACGATGACGCTGAAGGCGATCGCCAAGGAGCTGGACGTTCCCGTGCTCGCGCTTTCCCAGCTTTCGCGCCAGGTCGAGAGTCGCGAGGACAAGCGCCCGCTGCTATCCGATCTCCGCGACAGCGGCACGATCGAGCAAGACGCGGACGTGGTCATGTTTCTCTACCGCGAGGAGTACTACCTCGCCCGCGGCGAGCCGAAGCCACGGGACAACGAAAAGCCGGACGAGTTCGCAAAGCGCTATCAGTCCTGGCACCAGCGCTGCAGCGAGATGCACAACAAGGCCGAGGTCATCGTCGCCAAGCAGAGGAACGGCCCGATCGGCTCGGTCACCTTGCAGTTCGACGCCAACTACGGGCGGTTCTACACGTTCGAGCTGGACCCGCGTCCCGCTCTGGAGCCCCGTTGACCGCAAGGCCACGCCTCACCGTCGATCTCGAGGCGCTCGCCGCCAATTATCGTCGCCTGTGCGATCTCGCACCGACGGCTGAGATCGCGGCCGTCGTCAAGGCTGACGGCTATGGTCTCGGCCTCGCACCGGTCGCGCGGACGCTTGCGGCAAGCGGCGCCCGCACCTTCTTCGTCGCCGATGCGGAGGAGGCTGCGGCGTTGCGGGCGATCCTGCCAGCAGCGACGATCTACGTTCTGGCCGGCTTCGCACCCGGAACAGAGCCGGTCTTCGCCGACCCCGGTATCCGCCCTGTCCTCAACACGCAGGCCCAAGTTGTGGCGTTCGCCGCGGGCGATCGGCGGCCGGCCGCCGTCCAGGTCGACAGCGGCATGACTCGCCTCGGCGTGCCCCTCGCTGCCCTCGACGGCCTCGACGCCGCCTTGGCGCGGATCGATCTCCAACTCGTGATCTCGCATCTCGCCTGCGCCGACGTCGAGGCAAGCGACGTCAACGCGCGACAACGCCGGCAGTTCGAGGCTGCCCGCCAACGCGTGCCCGCCGCCGCGGCGAGCCTCGCCAACTCGGCGGGCCTGTTTCTCGGAAAGGCGTACCACTACGATCTTTGCCGCCCCGGCATCGCCCTTTACGGCGGCAACCCGCGGCCCGGCGGCCCCAACCCCATGCAGGCGGTGGTCGAGCTCGACGCGCAGGTCCTGCAGGTGCTGCATGTCGAGGCGGCGGCACAGGTCGGCTACGGCGCAACCTACACCGCGCCCGCCGGTGCACGGATTGCCACGCTCGCCATTGGTTATGCAGACGGTCTCTTGAGGTGCACGAGCAACGTCGCTACAGCGCTCGCCGAGGACGTCGAGGTTCCCTTTGCCGGCCGCGTCTCGATGGACTTACTCGGGCTCGACGTCTCGGCCCTGCGCGCGGCGGCCGTTCGCGAAGGAACGCGTATCAAGGTGATTTGGGGACCGGACGGCATCGACCGTCTCGCCGCCGCAGCCGGGACCATCCCTTACGAGGTTTTGGTGCGCCTCGGCCCCCGCGTCGAGCGCCATTATCTGGGCGCGCCGACGTGAACGTGCTGCGCTTTCTCGGCGCCGGCATCCTGGACTTGTGCGCCTCGGTAGGCGGCTTGGCGCTGTTCACGTTCCGCGCGTTGAGCCGCGGCCTGCGGCCGCCCTACTTCCCGCGCCAGTATCTGCGCCAATGCCTCGACATCGGGTTCTACTCGCTGCCGGTCGTGGGGCTGACGGCGGTCTTCACCGGCATGGTGCTGGCGCTGCAGAGCTACACGGGCTTCCAGCGGTTTCAGGCCGAGAGCGCGATCGCCACGATCGTCGTCCTCTCCATCGTGCGTGAGCTCGGCCCAGTTCTCGCGGGCCTGATGGTTGCGGGCCGCGTCGGTGCCGCAATGGCCGCCGAACTCGGAACCATGCGCGTCACCGAGCAGATCGACGCGCTGACAACGCTCTCGACCGATCCCTATCGGTATCTGATCATGCCGCGCTTGGTCGGCGGCTTGATCATGCTGCCCTTGCTGGTTCTCGTGGCCAACGCGATCGGCGTGCTCGGCGGCTATTTGATTGCCACCCTCAAGCTCGGCTTCGGCTCCGCCGAGTACCTCAACAACACGTTCCTCTTCCTCGAGACGATGGATGTCGTCTCAGGCCTTGTGAAGGCCGCTGTCTTTGGCCTCATCATTGCGCTGATGGGCTGCTATCACGGCTTCCACTCCGAGCGAGGCGCGCAGGGCGTGGGGGTCGCGACCACCCGCGCAGTCGTCACCGCGTCGATCTTGATCCTCACCTCCAATTACTTCGTAACCGAGCTGTTCTTCTCTCGCTGACGGAGCGCGACGTTGCCCGACACCAAGATCCAGCTGCGCGGGGTCACGAAACGCTTCGGTACCAAAGCCGTGCTGGAAGGCGTCGACCTCGACGTGGAGACGGGCCGCTCGATGGTCGTGATCGGCGGATCGGGCACCGGCAAATCGGTTTTGATCAAGTGCATTCTCGGCATCATGGAGCCGGATGCGGGCTCGATCCGCATCGATGGCGTCGAGGTCGTCGGCTCGCGCACGCGCGACGCCCGAGGCAAGCGGGCCCAATGCGGGATGCTGTTTCAAGGCGGCGCGCTCTTCGACAGCCTGCGGATCTGGGAGAACGTGGCCTTCCGGCTGATCTACGCGGAGCGGATGGGGCGGCGGCGAGCGCGCGAGGTCGCCGAGCGAACGCTCAAGCGCGTCGGCCTCGATGCAGATGTCGCCGACCTGATGCCGGGCGAGCTTTCGGGCGGCATGCAGAAGCGTGTCAGCCTAGCGCGCACCATCGCTTCCGATCCGGCCATCATCTTCTTCGACGAGCCGACGACCGGCCTCGATCCGATCATGGCGGACATCATCAACGACCTCATCCGAACGACGACCGCCGATGAGGGCATCACGGCCGTGACCATCACCCACGACATGCAGAGCGTTCGCGCCATCGCCGACACCGTGGCCATGTTACACGCCGGCCGCATCCACTGGCTCGGGCCCGTCGCCGCCATCGATGCGCCGCAGGACGCGCATGTCGAGCAGTTCGTCGAAGGTCGTGCGGACGGGCCGATCCACATCGACCTCGCCACCGGTTAGTGGCGTTGGCGCGCGCGAAGGCCCAATACGTCTGCAGCGCCTGTGGCGCGATGGCCCCCAAATGGACGGGCCGATGCGAGGCCTGCGGTGCTTGGAACAGCCTCGTCGAGGAAGCAGTTACCGCGATCGCCGGTCGGCCGAAGACGGCACGGACGGCTGGCCTCAGGCTCGAGGCGCTGGCCAGCGAGAGCGCGCCCCCGCCGCGCCACGTCGTTGGCATCGACGAATTCGACCGCGTCCTCGGCGGCGGCCTCGTTGCCGGGTCGGCGGTCCTTATCGGTGGTGATCCGGGGATCGGAAAGTCGACGCTCATGCTGCAGATCGCGGCGGCGGTCGCCGCCCCCGATGCGGCCGTGGTCTACGTGTCCGGCGAGGAATCGGTTGAGCAGATCCGGCTTCGGGCGCACCGGCTCGGGCTGGCCGAGGCCTCGGTCATGCTGGCGGCGGCCAGCGGCCTCGGCGAGATCCTCGGCGGGCTCGAGCGGCCGCCGGTGCCGCGCCTGGTCGTCATCGATTCCATCCAGACCGTCTTCCACGAGCAGCTCGATGCGGCGCCGGGTACCGTTGGGCAGTTGCGCGCCGTCGCCGACGAACTCGTTCGCTGGGCCAAGCGCCGCGACGCCGCGCTTTTTCTGATCGGGCACGTCACCAAGGAAGGGCAGCTTGCCGGCCCTCGAGTCCTGGAGCATATGGTGGACGCCGTGCTCTACTTCGAAGGCGAACGCGGACACCAGTTCCGCATCTTGCGAGCGGTCAAGAACCGCTTCGGCGCGGCCAACGAGATCGGCGTGTTCGAGATGCGCGAAGAAGGTTTGGTGGCGGTCGCGAACCCGTCGAGCCTCTTTCTCCAGGGTCACGACGCTCGCCTCGCCGGCACCGCCGTCTTCGCCGGCATCGAGGGCTCGCGCCCGGTGCTCTTAGAGGTCCAGGCGCTTGTGGGCACGAGCGCCTACGGCACCGGGCGTCGCGCCGTGGTCGGCTGGGACGCGAACCGCCTCGCCATGCTGCTTGCGGTCCTCGAAGCCCGCGCCGGGCTTGCCTTCGGCGGGCGCGACGTTTTCTTGAACGTCGCCGGCGGCCTTCGCATCGCTGAGCCGGCAGCTGACCTCGCCGTCGCCGCCGCCCTCTTGTCATCCGTCTCGGGAAAGCCCATTCCCCCGGACACGGTCGTATTCGGTGAAATCGGGCTCGGCGGCGAGCTGCGGGCAGTGCCTCAGACGGACCTGCGTCTGCGCGAGGCGCATAAGCTGGGCTTTGCAAGCAGTTGGCGACCGGCGCGGGACGAAGGACCGAACGCGCCGAGCGGCGGCTTCGCCAGGATTGGCGACCTCGCCACGCACTTCGACCTCCCGGATAGCGTGGAGCGGCGACGAGGAGACGGATGAGCAGCACGCTGCAGACGATCGATCAATTCAGGCTCGCCGGTTTGACGATACTCGACCTGTTCGCGATCGTCGTCGTGCTCCTGTCCACCCTGCTCGCGATGTTCCGCGGCATGAGCCGCGAGGCGCTGACGCTGGTCGCATGGCTCGGCGCGGCTGCGGCAGCCTGGCTTGCCTGGCCGCAGGTCGACCCGTACCTTGCGCCCTACATCGCCGACCAGACGATCAGGGTTGCCGCAGCGATCGCCATCGCCTTCATCGTCCCACTGATCGTCCTGCTGATCGTCGGTGGCCTGCTCGCCAACCTCATCGAGAATAGCTTCCTGGCCCCGGTCGATCGCGCGCTCGGAATCGTCTTCGGCGCGCTGCGCGGCGCGGCGCTGGTCCTCGTCACCTACTTGGTGCTGCTCTTCGTGTTTCCGGCGGATCGGCCGAGCTGGATCGCCGAAGCACGCCTCCGGCCGTTGCTCGACCAAGGACTCGGCGCGGCGCAATCCTTCGCTCCCGACCTGTCCTTGCCCAGCGACACCGGCGCGCCGTCTGCGACGGCACCGCCCGTCAGCGACGAGGAGATACAACGCCCGTGACCACCATGACCGTGCATGCTCGCGACACCGCGCGACGCGGCGGCTGGCCGAGTGATGGCAGCGACGATCGCCTTGGCGAGGAATGCGGCATCTTCGGCATCGCCGGCAGCCGGGATGCCGCGGCGCTGACGGCACTTGGGCTGCACGCCCTGCAGCATCGCGGCCAGGAGGCGGCAGGCGTCGTCGCCTTTGACGAGGGCGTCTTCCGCAGCCACAAGGCGCTGGGCTTGGTCGGCGACGTGCACGCCCGGATCCGTCGGATGTTGACCGAAGGGGACGCCGCATCAAACGTTGGCGCCGCCGAAACGGCTCAAAACCCGTTTAGAGACGCCGGGTCCGCTGATCCCAAGTCGTCCGCGGTGAAGCCAAGCCTTGGCGCCGCCCTCGATATGTTCATGGCGATCGGCGCAAGCAAGAAAGCGGAAAAGAGCCCCGGCGACAGTCAGCCGGACGCCGCTGAGGAGCCGTCCGCAACGCGCTCTCGGCCCA
>CAYUKE010000144.1:0-8169 GCA_964445185.1 uncultured Geminicoccaceae bacterium | reverse complement strand
GATGACGCCGACGCCGCTCATGATGATCCCGAAAGGTTGTCCTGTCACCAGAAGGCCGAGAAGCACACCCACGGTTGAGAAGACGACGGCAGATAGAATCAGCGCCGATTGATAAAAGCTGTTGAACTGCGTCACCAGGATCATGGCGATGAGGAAGAGGGCGACCGCGAAGGCCTTGGCCAGGAACGCCTGAGCCGCCTTCTGCTCCTCGTCCTCGCCACGGAACGTGAAGGCCACATCCGCGGGCCAGATCTCGTCGGCGAGCCACAGGCGCAGCGCCGTGACCTGACTGTCGGCGAGCACGCCCGGTGCCGTGTCGGCACCGACGGTGTAGATCCGCTTGCTGTCGACGCGCTCGATCGTCGCCACCCGCGGCACCGGCTCGCGCGTCATGAAGTTCGATAAGGGAATCGGACCGACGTCGGTCGGGATCCTGAGATTGTCGAGCTGCCCCAGGCCGCGATCGGTCTCCGGATAGCGCGCGCGGATGTCGATCTCGTCGTCGGCGTCGTCCGGCCGGTAACTGCCGACCTTGACGCCAGTGGTCACAAGCTGGACCAGGGGTCCGACGGTCGCGACATCGGCGCCGTAGCGGCTTGCCTGCTCGCGGTCGACCGCAAGCTCCCACTCGATGCCGGGCACGGGGCGCGTGTCGCTGACGTTGACGAGGCCCGGCATCTGATCGAAGCGCGCGCGCACGCGCGCCGTCACAGCCTCGAGGTTCGCCGCATTGGACGCGGCGATCTGGACCTGCACCGCCTTGCCAACTGGAGGCCCTTCCTCCTCCTTGCGAACCTCCACGCGGACGCCGGCCAAGTCCGCCGCGCTGCGCTCGATGTCGGCCATGATCGTCCGCGCCGGCGCGCGCGCGCGCCAGTCGGCCAGCTCGAGTAGGATGACCCCGACGACGTCCTCGTCGAGGTCGTCGCCATCGAACTGAACAGCTGTGGTCGAGTAGAACGCGCGCACACCGTCCGTGTCGAGGATCCGGCTCTCGAGCTCGCGGACCAGGGCGTCACGCTCATAGATCGAGAGATCACCGCGGGCATGCACGAGCACCTGCGCCCGCTCCGGCTCGACGTCAGGGAAGAACTCGACGCCGCGGCCGAATGTGCCGTAGGTGACATATACTGTGACGGCAATGACGATGGCACCGAGCACCACTTTGAGTGGATGTGCCAGAGCCCGCTCCAGAACCCGGACATAGATGCCGACGAACCCACGGGTCTGGACGTTGGACTCGCCGACGCGCTGATCGACGGCGCGCGGCTCGGAGGCGCTCGCGTCCGTCGTTCTGCCGAACAGCGCGCCGATATTCGGAACGAAGACGAGCGCCATCAGCAACGACGCGGTCAGCGTCGCGAGCAGCGTGATCGGCAGGTAGCGCATGAATTCGCCGACGATCCCGGGCCAGAACACCAGCGGCAGAAAAGCGGCGAGCGTGGTCGCGGTCGATGCCGTGATCGGCCAAGCCATGCGCTTGGACGCCTCAAGGTAGGCGACGCGCCGGGGCTGGCCTTCGGCCATCCGCCGGTCGGCGTACTCGGTGACCACGATTGCGCCGTCGACCAGCATGCCGACGGCGAGGATCAGCCCGAACAGGACGACGATGTTCACCGTCAGGCCGGCGAGCGCGATGACGAGGATGCCCGCAAGAAACGAGCCCGGAACCGCGAACCCGACGAGCAGCGCGCTGCGCAGCCCAAGTGCTGCGACGACCACGATCATCACGAGCAGCACCGCCGACAGCACGTTGTTCTGCAGGTCGGTGAGCATCGAGCGGATGTTGTTCGAGGTGTCCTGCATGTAGCCGACCTCGATGCCGGCCGGCAGGCTCGGCTCGGCCGCGGCGACGACGGCGCGGACGGCGGCGACGGTTTCGAGGATGTTCGTCCCGAGCCGCTTCTTCACCTCGAGCGCCAGGGCGGGCCGGCCGTCGATCCTGGCAAAGCTCTCCGGATCCTTGAACGTTCGCCGGACCGTCGCGATCTCGGACAGCGTGACGACCGTGTCGCCCGATACCTTGACCGGCATGCTCAGGATGTCGCCGACGGTTTCGAAGAGCCCAGGCACCTTGATGGCGAAACGACCTTCGCCCGTGTCGAGGGTGCCGGCAGCGATGAGCTGATTGTTGCGGCTGACCGAAGCGACGATCTCGTCGACCCTGAGCCCGTAGCTCTCAACGCGCACCGGATCGACGACGATCTCCACCAGCTCCTCGCGCTTGCCGACCACGTCGACCTCAAGCACCGGGGGCAGGCCCTCGATCGCGTCCTCAAGTGCGTCGGCGACGCGCACCAGGGCCCGTTCGGGCACGTCGCCCGACAGGGTGACGACGAGCACGGGAAAGAGCCCGAGGTTCACCTCTTCCACCGTCGGCTCGTCGGTCTCGTCGGGTAGCTCCGCCTTCGCGGTGTCGACCTTGGCGCGAACGTCGGCGAGCGCCGCGTCGATGTCGGTCCCGGCCTCGAACTCGATGGCGACCGATGCGTGGCCCTCCGACGCCGTCGAGCGCATCTCCTTGACGCCCTCTAGACCACGCAGCTCCGTCTCCATCGGCCGCACAAGGAGCCGCTCGGCATCCTCGGGCGAAATGCCGTCATGGGTCATGGCGACGTAGAGGATCGGGATCTGGATGTCGGGGTCGGCCTCCTTGGGGATCGTCACGTAGGCGACGGCACCCGCCAGAATGATCAGGACGAGGGCGACGAAGACGGTCCGCGAGCGGCGAAAGCTCGCGTCGATCAAACCGTTCATTCGTCCTCGCCCGCGCGGTTCGCGACCAGGTCGACACCAGGATCCACGGGCACGGGGAGAACGCGCTCGCCTGTATGCACGAAGCCCTGGCCGACCACGATGACACGGCTCGTGGCCGGCAGGCCCGCCAGCCAGACGGCTTCGGCGTCCGCCCGCACCATGTCGACCGCTGCGAAGCGAACGATATCGTCGTCGTCGACAACCAGGACGCCGAGACGGTGCTCGGTATCGAGGGTCAGGAGAGCCGCCGAGAGACGGTGCGCCATGACCTTGTCGAAGCGCAGCCGCAAGGTCGCGCTCATGCCTGCGGGAACGATCTCGCCCTCCGGCGCGACCTCCACCTCGATGCGGAAGGTGCGCGTCGCGGCGTCGGCGTCGGGCGAGATGAAGGTGATCCTACCGGCACAACGGCGCCCGTCGGCGAGTTCCACGTGCACCAACATGCCGAGGCCGACCAGCCGGCGCTGTGTTTCAGCGACCTCGCCGGTCACCAGGAACGGATCGACCTCGATGACCCGCGCGACCGGGTCGGCGATGTCGAGGTAGTCGCCAACTTCGACCATGCGGTCGGCAAGTATGCCCGAGAACGGTGCGGCGACCCGCGTGTTCTCAAGCTCCACCTCGCGCGCGCGCAGCTCGGCGCGGGCCGCCTCCAGATCGGCGGCGGCGGCGGCGACCTGTGTTTCCGCCTGAAAGCCGCGGGCACCAAGCTTCGTCGCTGCCTCGTGCTCAAGCTCGCGCTGGCTCACGAGCGCCTCGGCTTGCGCCAGCATCGCCTCTCGCTCGCGGGTATCGAGCCGCAGGATCGGTTCGCCGACGACGACCGCTGCCCCCTTTGTGACGAACAGCTCGCTGACCCGGCCGTACGTCTCCGCGCGCAGCAACACGTCCCGCTTCGCCTCGGTGCGGCCGTAGACGACAATCTCACGGTCGATCGAGACTGCCTCGCTGTCGAGGACACGAACCCGCGTCAGCGCCCGCAGCGGCGGCGCTGACGTGTCGACCGTCGGCGCCGCCGCTGCGGCCGGCGGCTCGCCGGTGACCAGTCGCTGCACGGCCGGCTGACCGGAGGCGAGCCACGCCGCGAGCCCCACCGCCAGGAGCAGGGCCAGCATCACTGATCGGCGCATCTCAGTCTCCTGCCACCGCGAGGTCGCTCGCCACCCGCGGCCGTCCCGTCTCGTCGGTCGCCGTCACCTCGCGGAGGAGCTGGCCGCGTTGCCGGTGCAAGTAGCCGAGTGCCGCGGTCAGCATGGTCCGCCCGTAGCCGAGCGCGAAGCGCTGGCCAGGGGTAAGCTCAGCGTGGTTGCGCTCGTAGCTTTCCAGGTCCGAGTGCATGATCCGCTCGAACTCGACCGTCATCGTGTCGATCACCGCCGCCAGCCTCTCCGGCGGCAGGAGGTGCGCGAAATAGAGCAGCACTAGGAACTCCGAGCGCACCACGTGCCGCGGCTCCTCGCGCATGAGCGCCGCGCGTAGCGCGTCGCGGCCCGCACGGGTGATCGCGTAGACCTTCTTATCGGGCCGCCGCGCCTGCGCGACCGCCTCGCAGACAACGCCACCCTCGCGCTCCAGCTCGGCAAGCGCCGGATAGATCGAGCCAAAGCTGGCCCGAAAAAAGTAGTGGAAGCTCTCTTCGAAGGCCTTCTTGATCTCGTAGCCGGAGTGCGGGCCGGTGGAGAGGACCCCTAAGCACAGCGTTTTCACGTCCATAGGCCATATGTATCGAGTCGATACAACTCGGCAATGCCTATATCGGCTCGATATACTAAAGTCAGCTATGCTGCGCTGCATGGCTGCGTGGTTGCACCGCTGTGTTCCGGCCCTACTGTCGCTGCATCAGGGAGGTGACCGCATGCGCATGCCCGAGCCCGACCGCGACGTCATCGCCCGCCGGGCCACCGTCGTCGCCGACCTGCGCCGCCTATGCCCGGCGCCGGAGGCCGTGATCGACACGCCCGACGAGCTCCGCGCCTACGAGACCGATGGGCTCTCCGCCTACCGCCAAGTCCCGCTCGCCGTCGTCCTGCCGCAGACCACCGAGGAGGTGGCGGCGGTCGTGCGCTATTGCGGCGAGACAGGCGTGCCTGTCCTTGCCCGTGGCGCCGGCACGTCGCTCGCGGGCGGCGCGATGCCGACAGCCGACTGCGTTGTCATCAGCATGATGAAGATGCGCGAGGTGCTCGAACTCGACCTCGACAATCGGACCGCGACCGTCCAGTCCGGCGCGACCAACATCGCCATCACGCAGGCTTGCGAGCACGAAGGGTTCTTCTACGCGCCCGCCCCCTCGTCGCAGCTCGCCTGCTCCATCGGCGGGAACGTTGCCAACAATGCCGGCGGCGCCCACTGCTTGAAGTACGGGGTGACCACGAACAATCTCCTCGGCGTCAGGCTGGTCACCGTCGACGGCGAGATCCTGGAGATCGGCGGCAAGCATATGGACGCCGGCGGCCTCGACTATCTGGGCCTAGTCTGCGGCTCGGAGGGACAGCTCGGCGTCGTCACCGAAGTCACGGTTCGAGTCCTCAAGGCTCCCGAGGGGGCGCGGCCCATGCTCCTCGGTTTTGCCAGCAGCGAGCAGGCCGGTGCCTGCGTCGATGCGATCATCGGCGCCGGGATCCTGCCGGTCGCGCTGGAGTTCATGGACAAGCCAGCGATCCACGCCGTCGAGGCCTTCGTGCAGGCGGGCTATCCCCTCGACGTCGCCGCCGTCTTGATCGTCGAGGTCGAGGGCAGCGCCGCCGAGATCGACCGGCTGCTTGATCGGATCGCTGAGATCGCGGCGCGCTTCGAGCCGACCTACGTCCGGATCAGCGCCGACGCCACCGAGGCGGCGGCGATCTGGAAGGGTCGCAAATCGGCCTTCGGGGCGGTCGGCCGCATCTCCCCCGACTACATCTGCATCGACGGCACGATCCCCGTCTCGGCGCTGCCCGGCACGCTGAAGCGCATCGGCGAGCTGGGCGACCAGTACGGCTTTCAGATCGCCAACATCTTCCATGCCGGGGATGGCAACCTGCATCCCCTCATCCTCTACAACGCGAACGCGGCCGGCGAGCTCGCGCGCGCCGAGCAGTGCGCCGCGGACATCCTCAGGCTGTGCGTCGATATGGACGGCTGCCTCTCGGGCGAGCACGGCGTCGGCATCGAAAAGCGCGACCTCATGGACCATCAATTCACCCCCACTGAGCTCGCCCTCCAGGCGGCGGTGAAGCGCGCGTTCGATCCGCATTGGCTGCTCAACCCCGGCAAGGTCTTTCCGCTCGGGTGCGACGGCCCGCGGGCCGCCTGAGTGGTGACCACAGCGCCACCGACCGACGAGAAGGGTGTCGCGGACGTCGTACGCGCGGCCAACGCCTCTGGGACAGCGCTGGAGATTGCCGGAAGCGGCAGTCGCCGCGGCGTTGGCCGCCCGATCCAAGCGGCGGCGACGCTCAGCCTGCAGGATCTCGCCGGGATCACGCTCTACCGACCAGGCGAGCTCGTGCTCCGCGCACAGGCCGGCACAACAGTCGCCGAAGTCGAAGCGACCGTTGCCGAAGCCGGACAGCGTCTGCCCTTCGAACCGCCGGATTGGCGCCATCTGCTGGGAACGGAGGGGACGGCGCCAACGATCGGCGGCTTGGTCGCGGCCAACCTTGCCGGTCCCGCGCGCGTCGCCCGTGGCGCCCTGCGCGACAGCCTGATCGGCGTGCGCTTCGTCGACGGCAGCGGCGCCGTTCATCGCAGCGGCGGCCGAGTTATGAAAAACGTCACCGGCCTCGACCTGGTCAAGCTCCAAGCCGGCGCCCACGGCACGCTCGGCGTTCTGACCGAGGCCACCTTCAAGGTGCTGCCGGCGGCCGAGGACGAAGCGACGGTGCTGCTCGCGGGCCTCGATCTGCAGGCCGCCGGTGCGGCGATGCGCCGGGCGATGGCCAGTCCCTTCGAGGTTTCCGGCGCCGCCCATTTACCGGCCGAGCTTGCCGGCGCTTCGGCCCCGGCCGGCAACCGCGCCTCGGCGACCGCGCTGCGCCTCGAACACTTCAGCGAGTTCCTAGGAAACCGAACCGAACGCCTGATCGCACACGTCGCCGCCGCGGTGGAGGCGCGCGTACTGGATGCCGAGGCAAGTCGGCGCTTTTGGGCCGAGGTGCGGGACGTCCGGCCTTTGGCGTTGCCCCGGGAGCGCGCCGTCTGGCGCGTCTCGACGACGCCGACGGCCGGCCCCACCTTGCTTGCTGACCTCGCGTCCACGCTCTCGGCCGAGGGCTATCTCGATGCAGCGGGTGGCACCGTTTGGCTTGCCGTCGGCGCCGAGGCCGACGCCGGCGCCGAGGCCATCCGCGCGCGGCTTAGGGCTCCGGGTGGCCACGCCACCCTCGTCCGGGCACCGGACGCCGTTCGCGCCGCGGTCGAGGTGTTCGAGCCCGAGCCCGCGCCCGTCCAGACGATGACGAAACGGCTGAAGTCGGCCTTCGACCCGAATCGGGTCTTGAACCCGGGTCGCATGTACGCTGGGATCTGAGACCAAAGGTCGCGCCACCGGATCGGAAGCACCAGATGACCAAGCCGCTCGACAGCCGCACCGCCCTCGCCCTGCTGGATCCGGAGGATGCGGAGAAGAGCGTCGTCGTCACCGATCCGCATCTGGTCGACAATCCGATGATCTTCGTCAGCGACGAGTTCGAGCGGCAGACGGGCTATCCGCGTGATGAAGTCGTCGGCCGCAACTGCCGGCTGCTGCAGGGCGCCGGAACCGATCCTGACGCCGTTCTGGCGATCCGCCACGCGCTGCGTGCCGAGACAACGTTCGTCATCGATCTGGTCAACTATCGGAAGGACGGGACGCCGTTCCTCAACCGCCTGCGCATCCGGCCCTTGTTCGACGCCAAGGGGAACCTTCGCTACTTCGTCGGCGTGCAGAACCCGATTTGACGATTACGCCGCGGCGTCGGCGGCAACGGTCATGACGCGAACCGGCGCCGCGCGATTGCGCACCTCGGTCTCACCGACCAGCACCAAATCCGCCGGCCGACCGGCCGCAGCCCAGACGCGCTCGTCGAGGAGCAGGCGGGTGCCGTAGTCCTTGTTCAGCGCCTCCAGACGCTGCGCCAGGTTCACCGTGTCGCCGTAGATCGTGTAGGCTTGGCGCTCGGTACCGCCGATGGTGCCCGCCGCCACTGGGCCGGTCGCGACCCCGACCCGCACCTGGAGGTCGCCACCTCGCGTGACCGCCAGGCTCCGCGCCGCGTCGAGCGCCCGCGCCTGATGCTCCGGACAGGGAAGGGGCACATTGAACGCCGCGAGCATCGCATCGCCGGCAAAGCCGATGACGACGCCACCTGCGGCCACGACGGCAGCCGTTTGAGCGTCGAAGAGCGCGCTGAGCCGCGCCAGCACCTCGTCCGGCGGACGCCCCTCCGAGAA
>CAYUKE010000143.1:0-8234 GCA_964445185.1 uncultured Geminicoccaceae bacterium | reverse complement strand
GGGCGAGACGAACCAGCGCTTCGTAGACGGCGGCGTCGCCGTGCGGGTGGAACTTGCCGATGACGTCGCCGACGATCCGCGCGCACTTCTTGAACGCGCCCTCCGGGTTGAGGCGCAGCTCGCGCATCGCGAAGAGCAGCCGCCGCTGGACGGGCTTGAGGCCGTCGCGCACGTCCGGCAGCGAGCGCGAGGTGATGGTGGACAACGCGTAGGCGAGATAGCGCTCGCTCAGCGCCTGGCGCAGGTCAACGGGGCGGACCGCGTCGGCACGGTCGGGATCAGGCGTCGCCGCCACGGCACACGGTCTCCTCGGAAAGCTGAGCCAGCCGTTCCCGCGCTGCGGGCGCCGGCCGGTCGATGAGATGGTAGAGTTGCCGCTCCAGGAAGTGCGCCGTCAAGCGCAACCCTTGCGCGAAATCGCGCTCGTCAGGCTCCCCGCCTTCGACCAGGCACACCGGCAGCGGTAGGAGCCGCAGCTCGTGCTCGGGCGCGGCACCCCGGGCGACGGCACGGCCGGTGCGCGGCGAGACGAAGGCGAGACCGTGGCTGGCGCCGCTAACCGCGCAGCGCTCGAGGTCGAGCGCGAAGCCGGCCTCCGCGAGCAGCAACAGCTCGAAACGGAGATAGGTGCCGCGCCAAGGGCCCGCACCCGCCAATGTCCTAACGAGGAGCAGCAAGGCGGCGTACAGCTCCGGGTGTGCCTCGCGCTCGGCCATCGCCGTCTCGACCAGAGCCAGCGCGGCACGCAGCGCGGCGAGCCGGTCGGCGTGGTCGAGCAAGCGGCCGGCGAAGAGATCGAGCGGCTCGGCGGTGAAACGGCCGAGATGGTCGGCGAGGCGCGCCTGCCAGTTAAGCTGAAGCCGGTTGCCGGGCTCGAACAAGGCGCGGTTGGCGCTGCCGGCACCACCCGGCACCCAGCCCGCGTGGCGGCCGTGCTCGAAGGTGAAGCAGGCGACCCAGAGCGCGGTCTCCTGCTGGCGACGTCGCGCGAGGACGATGCCCTCGTCGTCCCAGGTGACGGTCACGGCCCCTTGGGGAAGTCGAGCCCCATCTCGTGGTAGCGCTCCGGGTCGTCGGCCCAGGCCTCGCGCACCTTGACGAAGAGAAACAGGTGAACGCGGCAGCCGAGCAGGTGCTCGAGCTCGAGGCGCGCGGCCTCGCCGACGCGCTTGATCTGCTGCCCCTTGGCGCCAAGGACGATCGACTTCTGGCTGCCGCGGCGAACGTAGATGGTCTGGTCGATGCGCACCGCGCTGCCATCCGGCGCGGTGGCGTAGGCCTCGGTCTCGACGGTGAGGCTGTAGGGTAGCTCGTCGTGGAGCTGGCGGAACAGGTGCTCGCGGGTGATCTCAGCGGCGAGCGCCCGGTCCGAGAGATCCGATAGCTGGTCCTCGGGAAACAGCCACGGGCCCGCCGGCATCAGCTCGGGCAGCGCCTCAAGTAGCGCCGGGCAGCCGTCGCCCGTCTCGGCCGAGACGAGGAAGGTGGCCTCGAACGATAGCGCGGCGTTGGCCGCTTCGATCACTGGCAAGAGCGTCGGCGGCTTCACGAGGTCGGTCTTGTTGACGACCAGGAGCCGCCGCCGTCGAACCGCGGCGAGCCGCTCGAAGACCAGCGCCGAGCGGCGGTCTAGACCGCGCTTGGCGTCGAGCAGGACGAGAACGATATCGCTGTCGGCGCCACCGGCGAGGGCGGCATCGACCATCGCCCGGTCGAGGCGCTTTTCCGGATCGAAGATGCCTGGGGTGTCGACGAAGACAAGCTGCGTCTGGTCCTGGATGGTGATGCCGAGGAGGCGCCGCCGGGTCGTCTGCACCTTCGGCGAAACGATCGAGACCTTGGTGCCGACGAGCCGGTTCAAGAGCGTCGACTTGCCGACGTTGGGCGCGCCGAGGAGCGCCACGAACCCGCAGCGCGTGGCAGGCGCGCTCACGGTCCCGTCGCCTCGAGCCGAGCCAGCAGGCGCGCGGCCGCCGCCTTCTCCGCGGTGCGCTTGGAGCGACCTTCCGCGCGCTCGGCCGGGTGCGGCGCCACCTCGACCTCGACGACAAAGGCGGGCGCGTGGTCGGGCCCATGGCGGGCGACCTCGCGGTACGCGGGCAGCCCAAGCCCACGGGCGAGGCTCCACTCCTGCAAAGTGGTCTTCGCGTCCCGCGGCAAGTCGGCGACAGCGTCGATGCGCGCCGACCAGACCCGGCCGACGAGGTCGCGGGCAGGCTCGTAGCCGCCGTCGAGATAGACGGCACCCAGCACCGCCTCGACGGCATCCGCAAGCAGCGCCGCCTTGGCGCGGCCGCCCTCGGCGATCTCGGCGTCGGACATCACCAGAATCGGGCCAAGCTCCCATTCGCGCGCGACCTCGGCGAGCGCTTCCTTGCGCACCAGCGGCACGAGGCGCTTGCTGAGGCCGCCCTCCGGCTCTTCCGGGAAACGGGCCAGCAGCATGTCGGCGACAGCGAGCCCAAGGACGCGGTCGCCCAGGAACTCCAGGCGCTCGTTGTTGGCGCCGCCATCCTCGGCGGCGCTCTTGTGGGTTAGGGCCATCGTCAGGTGAGCGGGGTCCGCGAAGCGATAGCTGAGCCTCGCCTCCAGCCCGCCGAAAGGTTCCGTGTCGGTCACGAGATGGCGTCGAGCAGCCGGCCGTAGCGGATGGCGAAGGGCCATTTCCAGGGTTCCCAGAGGGCAGCGGAGCCGTCCGTTGAGAAGAACAGGATCTCGGCCCGCCCGACCAGGTTCTCGATCGGGACGAAGCCGACGAAGCCAGTGCGGGAATCCAGCGAGTTGTCGCGGTTGTCGCCCATGGCGAAGAGATGGCCCGCCGGCACCTCGAAGATCCGGGTCGTGTCGTGGGCGCCGTTCGCGACCATGTCGAGGACCTCGTAGCTGCGGCCGCTGGGCAACGTCTCGCGAAAGCGCTGGATCGTGCGCCCGCTCTCCTCGTCGACGAACGTGCCGACGGGTTCCTTCAGCACCGGCTCGCCGTTCAGGTGGAGCACGCCGTTGCGCATTTGGATGCGGTCACCCGGCAGGCCGATGATGCGTTTGATGTAGTCCGTGCGGCCGTCCGCGGGCAGCTTGAAGACGGCGACGTCGCCACGTTCGGGCACGCGTTCCAAGACCCGGCCGGGAATCAGGGGCAGGCTGAACGGCAGCGAGTGTTTGCTGTACCCGTAGGCGTATTTGGAGGTGAACAGATAGTCGCCGACGAGCAGCGTGGGCTTCATCGAGCCCGACGGGATGCTGAAGGGCTCGAACAGGATCGTGCGGACGGCGAGCGCGATGAGGACCGCGTAGACCAGGGTGCGCAGCGTCTCGAGAAGGTTCTTGGTCATGCTGGCACTTTGAGGGTGATGAGGACGATCGCCTGGGCCAGCGGCGGTTCGTCGGTCAGCGTGAGCTTGAGCTCAGTCGCCATGCCCGGGGGCGTCATCGCCTCGAGCCGCCGCCGAGCGCCGCCGGTGAGCGCCAGCGTCGGCGCGCCGCTGGGCAGGTTGACGACACCGATGTCCTTCATGAACACGCCCTGAGCGAAGCCGGTGCCGAGCGCCTTCGCGCACGCCTCCTTCGCCGCGAAGCGCTTGGCGTAGGTGTCGGCACGCTTGCGCCGGCGGTCGGCCTTTTGCCGCTCGATCGGGGTGAAGACACGCTCGGTGAAGCGCTCGCCGAACCGCTCGAGCGTGGCGGCGATGCGCCGCGTATCGACCAGGTCGACACCGATACCCAAGATCATGACGGGGCTCGCGCGGCATCCATCAACTCGCGCATCCGCCTGACAGCCGGCACGAAGCCGCAGAAGATCGCCTCGCCGATGAGAAAATGACCGATGTTCAGCTCCTCCACCTCGGCGATGGCCGCGATCGGGGCGACGTTCGCGTAAGCGAGGCCGTGGCCGGCGTGGCACTGGACGCCGAGGTCGGCGAGCTGGCGCGCGGCGGCCTCGAGCCGGGCGAGCTCGACGGCGCGTTGGTCCGCGGTCGCGACTGCATAGGTGCCGGTGTGCAGCTCGACCGCGTCCGCGCCGAGCCGCGCCGCGACCTCGAGCTGAGCGGGGTCCGGGTCGAGGAACAGCGCGACGACGATGCCGGCGTCCTGGAGGCTCGCGACCAGCGCGGCCAGCGGCTCGCCAAGGCCCGCCGCATCCAGCCCGGCCTCGGTCGTCCGCTCGGCGCGGCGCTCCGGCACGATACAGCAGGCGTGTGGCCGCATGCGCTCGGCGATCGCGGCCATCTCGGTCGTCGCCGCCATCTCCAGGTTCACCGGCAGGCGGGCTTCGCGGATGACGACGTCGAGGTCGGCATCGGTGATGTGGCGGCGATCCTCGCGCAGGTGCAGCGTGACGCCGTCGCCGCCCGCGTCAGCAATGAGATGCAGCGCGCGCACGGGGTCGGGGTGGGGACCGCCGCGGGCGTTCCTGAGCGTCGCCACGTGATCGATGTTCACGCCGAGGCGGAGCCTCTTGGTCATGGGGAGGATGCCGTGATCGAGACGATCGCGGGGTTATAGACGGGCACCCTTGCCTGGCCAAGGCTGCCGACGGCCGATCCGCTCAGAGTTGGTTGTTGAGCGAGCGGACTGCCCGGTTGGCCAGGATCGCCTTACCAATCGCCTGCACCTGCTCGCGGCCCTCGACCTCGACGTCGATCGTCATCTCGACCTCGCGGTGGCGGAATGGCTTGAGCTGCAGGTTCACGATGTTCCCACCAAGGTTGCCGATCGTCGTGCTGAGGCTGCCGAGAACGCCCGGCTCGTCGGCGACGTGAAGAACGAAGCGCTGGGGTGCCCGCGCGCCGGTCGCTGCCCACTCCACGTCGACGAGCCGCTCGGGCTGGTCCTGCAGGCGATCGACGACGTGGCAGTCGCAGCGATGGATAACGATGCCGCGGCCGGTACGCACCACGCCGACCAGATCATCGCCTGGGATGGGCCGACAGCAGCCGGCGAAGTGATAGGCGAGGCCGGTGGGCAGGCCGCGGATCGGCCCGGTGCCCTCGAGCCCGTTGTCCCCGACGGCGGGCACGCGCAGCTTCTCGCGGCTCAGCGGTGGCGGGCCCGCCGTCTCCTTGAGGTGCGGATGCACGGCCTCGATCACCTGGCGGGCGGCGGTCGAGCCGTCGGCGACGCTGACGAGCAGATCGTCGACTGTCGCCTGCTGGAACAGCGCCACCACCTTCTCGAGCTGCTTGTCGCCAACGGTGACCTTGCGCGCGGCAGCAGCCCGCTGGAGACCGTCGCGACCGTCCTGGATGTACTCCGCCCTCTTGAGCGTACGCAGATAGCGGCGGATGCGTGCCCGCGCCCGGCCGGTGACGACGTAGGAAAGCCAAGTCGGGTTGGGATTGGCCCGCGAGCTGGTGACGATCTCCACCTGGTCGCCGTTGTTGATCCGCGTCCGCAGCGGCACGATGCGGCCGTCGATGCGGGCGTGCTGCAGGTGGTCGCCGATCTCCGAATGAACGGCGTAGGCGAAGTCGATCGGCGTGGCGCCGCGCGGCAGCGCGATCAGGTCACCCTTCGGCGTGAAGCAGAAGACCTGGTCCTGGAACATCTCAAGCTTGGTGTTCTCGAGGAACTCGTCCGGGCTCGCCGCGTGCTCGAGGATATCAAGGAGCTCGCGCAGCCATCGGTATTGCCGGCCCTCGTGGCTCGCCTCCCCCTGCTTGTAGGCCCAGTGCGCTGCAACGCCGAGTTCCGCCACCTGGTGCATCTCGGCGGTGCGGATCTGCACCTCGATGCGCCGATGCTCCGGGCCGATCACCGTCGTGTGCAGCGAGCGGTAGCCGTTCGGCTTGGGCGTCGAGATGAAGTCCTTGAAGCGGCCGGGCAGCATCACGTAGGCGCCATGGATGGCGCCGAGGGCCGCGTAGCAGGCGGCAACGTCCGGGACGATCACCCGGAACGCCATGATGTCGGCGAGCTGCTCGAAGTCGATGTTGCGCCGCTCCATCTTGCGCCAGATGGAGATCGGCGTCTTCTCGCGACCGTACACGTCGGTCACCATCCCGTTGGCCCGAAGCACGTCGCCGAGCCCGTCGATGATCCGCTGGATTAGACCCATGTCGTCGCGGCGGAGATGCTCGAGGCGGGTGAGGATGGAGGCGCGCGCGTCGGGGAACAGCTCACCGAAGGCAAGGTCTTCGAGCTCGGCCTTCATCTGGTCCATGCCGATGCGTTCGGCGAGCGGGGCGAAGATCTCGAGGGTCTCGTAGGCGATGCGACGTCGCTTGTCCGGCTGCCTTATGAAGTGCAGCGTGCGCATGTTGTGCAGGCGGTCGGCGAGCTTGACGAGCAGGACGCGGATGTCCTCGGACATCGCGAGCAGCAGCTTCCTGAAGTTTTCCGCCTGGGCGCTGTGCGGGGAGCGGAGGTCGAGCTTGTTGAGCTTGGTGACACCGTCGACGAGGCGCGCGACCTCGCGGCCGAACAGGCCCTCCATATCCTCAATGGTGGCGCCGGTGTCCTCGACGGTGTCGTGGAGCAGGCCCGTCGCGATGGAGCTGCTGTCGAGCTTCAGACCGGCGAGAATGCCGGCGACCTCGACCGGATGATGGAAGTAGGGGTCACCCGACGCGCGAACCTGATGCCCATGCGCCTGCATCGCGAACACGTAGGCGCGGTTGAGCAGGTCTTCGTCAGCGCGCGGGTCGTAGGTCCTGACCTTCTCGACCAGCTCATATTGACGCAGGACCTGCCGTCGCCGGGATGCGGGCGCCGTCGCGGTTGAAGCCGGTCGTGGCGACCCGTCGGCATCCAAGCGGCACGGTCCTCGTCAGTCGCGGTCGGCGTCCGCGCCGTCGCCGGCAGGCGGCTCGCCCGCCTCGGCCACGTCGTCCGCCACATCATCGTCCGCGTAGGATATCTCGGGCGGAAGCATCGTCTCGTGCAGCCCGGGCGGCGGCGCGCTCTCCGCCTCCAGCTCGGCTCGCGCCTCGTCGTCGTCCAGCTCGAGATGGCGCCGCAAGCCGTGGATCAGCTCGTAGCGGAGATGATCGAGTACGACCGTCTCGTCAGCGATCTCGCGCAATGCGACGACCGGGTTCTTGTCGTTGTCGCGCTCGACGGTCAACGACGCCCCCGCCGACACGTCGCGTGCCCGCTGCGCCGCGAGCATGACCAGCTCGAAGCGGCTCGGGACCTTGTCGATGCAGTCCTCGACAGTGATGCGTGCCATGCGCGCCCACCCTTCGCGAATCTCATGGAATGACTATGTATAGGTAGCCGTCCTACAGTGTGCAATGCACCGTCCGCGTCGCGACGTACCCACGGATTGACAGCGCCGAGGGGCGAGAGCATTAGATTAATGACCCACTACGAATACACCAAATGGCATTTTTCGTTCCCGCGAAGAACGTGTCACGGTGTGGCTCCAAGGACAGTTAAGAACTATGGCAAGTATCGACGACTCCAACCCTCTGTCTGTGGTTGCTGATGACCGCTACGCGGTGTTCATCGATGGCGCGAACCTGTATCAGACAGCGAAGTCGCTCGGCTTTGACATCGATTACAAGAGCCTGCGCAAGCTCCTTCTGGAGCACGGCCAGCTCCTGCGCGTCTACTACTATACCGCGCTGCTTGACGAGCAGGAGTATTCACCGGTTAGGCCGCTTGTCGACTGGCTTGATTACAATGGCTATTCGTTGGTCACCAAGCCACTGAAGGAGTATACCAATCTCGCCGGGCGGCGGAAATATAAAGGCAATATGGATATTGAAATCGCCGTAGATGTGATGGAAATCACGCGGCACGTCGATCATGTTATTCTTTGCTCTGGCGATGGCGACTTCCGCAAACTGGTCGAGGCAGCGCAGCGGCAAGGATGTAAGGTCACGATCGTCTCGACACTTCATACCACGCCGCCGATGGTCGCCGATGAGCTCCGACGCCAGGCGGACCACTTTATCGACCTCCGCGACCTTGAGGCCGAGATCGCCCGCGCCGGCGCACCGCCCCGATCCGTGCAGGACTACGCCTACGACGACGAGGACGAGACGCACGACGACGGTGTCGCCTGAGCGAACCGGACCACCTGCCGACTGCCCGCTTTGCCCCAGGCTTGCGGGCTATCGCGCTGAGAACCGCGCCGCAGAGCCGGACTGGCACAACGCACCCGTACCGTCCTTTGGCGATCCGACGGCGCGCCTGCTTGTCGTGGGGCTTGCACCGGGCCGCGGCGGCGCCAATCTCACCGGCCGCCCGTTCACCGGTGATTTCGCCGGTGACGTCCTCTATGACGCCCT
>CAYUKE010000142.1:0-8337 GCA_964445185.1 uncultured Geminicoccaceae bacterium | reverse complement strand
CGTTAGCGCAGATAGGCGGCGCTGATCGCCTCGCTCTGGGCTTCGTTCTGCTCGACGAAGTCGGTCAGGAACTCGTGCAGGCCCTGCTTGAACACGTCCTCGACGCCGAGGTCGCGGATCCGACCGAAGCGCTGCTTGGCGATGTCCTGACACGGATGCCGCTCGCCGTAGTCGGCGGCGATCGCGGCGAGGTAGCGGTCGACCTGACCGAGGCAGGCGGCGAGCGAGCGCGGCATTTCCGGCCGGAGGATGACCAGCTCGGCGACGTTGCGTGGGCGCACCGGCTCACGATAGACGTAGCCATAGGTCCGCGTCGCCGACAGTGCCCGCAACAACGCCGTCCACTGGAAGTAATCGACGGCCGAGCCGACCGGCGCATGCTCCGGCAGGAGCACGTGGTACTTGACGTCGAGAATACGGGCGGTGTTGTCGCCACGCTCGATGAAATGACCGAGCTGGAGGAACCAATAGGCATCGGACCGCAGCATCGTGCCCGAGGCCGCACCGCGTACCGCCGCCGCCGAGTACTGGATCCAATCGAGGAATTCGGCGAGGTCGTTGTGGGCAACCGCCTGGGCCCCACGGCGGTCGAATTCGAGCCAGAGGGTGTTGAGCGCCTCCCAGGCCGGCTGCGTCAGGGCCGTGCGAACCGCCCTGCCGTTCCGCCGCGCCGCGTCGATACAGGCCGCGATGCTCGATGGGTTGTCGCGCGCGAAGACGAGATGATGCACGGCCGCTTCAGGATCCACCGCGCCGTCGGTCGTGACGAACGAGTCCTCGCAACCGGCCGAGATGATCGCGGATTGCCAGACCCCACCCTCGCCCTCGTGGCCGTCACCCGACGGCAGCGCCGCGAGGCGCAGCGTGACGTCGACCAGCCGGGCGCCGTTCTCGGCGCGCTCGGCGTAGCGCCCGAGCCAGAAGAGGCTATCGGCAACGCGGCTCAGCATCGGCTCATCTCCCCGCCTCGCCCATGAGCACCCACGTATCCTTGGTGCCGCCACCCTGGCTCGAGTTGACGACGAGCGAGCCCTCGCGCAGAGCGACGCGGGTCAGTCCGCCCGGCACGATCGTCGTGCGCTCGCCGGTCAGCACGAAGGGGCGCAGATCGAGGTGGCGGGGGGCGACGCCGCCATCGACGAAGGTAGGCGCCGCGCTCAGCGCGAGGGTCGGCTGCGCGATGTAGTTGCCGGGATCGGCGACCAGGCGCTCGGCGAAGCTCGCGCGCTCGGCGGCGGTGGCGGCCGGCCCGACGAGCATGCCGTACCCACCTGAGCCGTGCACCTCCTTCACGACCAGTTCGGCCAGATGCTCAAGAACATAGGTCAAACTGTCGGCCTGCGCGCAGTCGTAGGTCGGCACGTTGTTCAGGATCGGCGTCTCGCCGAGATAGAACTCGATCATCTTCGGCACGTGCATGTAGATCGCCTTGTCATCGGCGATGCCGGTGCCTGCGGCGTTCGCCAAGTTGACGCGACCAGCGCGGTAGGCGCGCATCAACCCCGGCACGCCCAACATGCTGTCGGCACGAAACACCTCCGGATCGAGGAACGGATCGTCGATGCGCCGGTAGATCACGTCGACCCGGCGCGGGCCTTCAGTCGTCCGCATGTAAACCCGGTCGTCGTCGACGAAGAGATCTTGGCCCTCGACCAGCTCGACGCCCATCCGATCAGCCAAGTAGCTGTGCTCGTAATAGGCGCTGTTGTAGAGACCCGGTGTGAGCACGGCGACGGTCGGATCGCCATCACAGGCCGGCGGCGCGATCGAGCGGAGCGTCGCCAGCAGAGCGTCAGGGTAGTGGTCGACGGGGCGGATGCTGTGTTGCGCGCACAGGTCCGGGAAGAGCCGCATCATCATCTCGCGGTTCTCGAGCATGTAGGAGACGCCCGAGGGCGTCCGAAGATTGTCCTCGAGAACGAAGAACTCCTCGGGCCCGGTGCGCACGATGTCGATCCCGGCGATGCTGGTGTGCGCGCCGTGGGGTACCTTGAGGCCGACCATCTCCTTGATGTACGCGGGATGGTCGACGACCTGCGCCGCCGGCACGAGCCCGGCGCGAAGGATCTCCTGGTCGTTGTAGACATCGTGCAGAAACGCGTTCAGCGCCCGCACCCGCTGCGCGAGACCGCGTTCCAGCAAGGCCCACTCGCTCGCCGCGAGGATCCGAGGGACGATGTCGAAGGGGATGATCCGTTCGGGGTCGGCGTCGCTGGTGTAGACGGCGAAGGTTATGCCGATCCGGCGAAACAGGAACTCGGCCTCGCGGCGCTTGAGCTCGACGAGATCGAGCGGCGTCCGCTGCAGCCAGGTCGCGATGCCGGCGTAGCTCGAGCGGATCCCGCCGTCGGCGGCGTACATTTCGTTGAATGTGCCGCCGCGTCTCGTCGACTCCGCCATGGCTGCCCGTCCTCCGCTTGGTCGCGTTATGCGCAGTTTCGAGCAGGCATCGTGCCACGCAAGCCCATGAATCATCGGCGAACGCGTGCGGGCTTAGGCAGAAGCGAGGACGGTGCTGCCGCGCCGCGACTGATCGCCGCATTAAGGCCGGCTATCACCAAGCCTCGCGACGGAGCACGAACGGCGGGCCGCGGCGGTGCGCGGACTTCGACCGGCGAGGGCCGCCCGACGGCACGATGGCGCGAATCCGCCGCGACGGTAGGCAAACCGTTCACGGAGAGGTAGAACGTCCACGCGTCAGCGGGCGTGTCGGTGCGGCGCATCGCGCCGGTGTTGCCGCTTGAGGCGGGATCGGGGGTGTGGTGCGCGTGCGCTTCCGGCCTCTAGATGCCACCGCCAAGCCGCAACCAGATGCGCACCCCTCTAGCCACGGGCCGGACACCCCTCTATGCTGCAGCGCAGCATAGACCTGCTTCGGTGGTTCCAGCGGCGTGATCCATGTCCGTCCGTAATCTCGACTACCTGTTTCGGCCCAAGTCGGTGGCGCTCGTCGGCGCCAGCGCGGAGGCCGACGCGCTTGGCGCGATCCTCGCCGAGAACCTGGTCGGCCGCGGTTTCGGCGGCCGCATCGATCTCGTCGGCGACGCCGATGAGATCCGGGGCTTGCCGGCGCGCCGCAGCCTCGCGGAGCTGGAACAGGCGCCAGACCTGGCGATCGTTGCGAGCGCTGCGCAAACGGCGCCGGAAACCATCGCCGAGCTGGCGCGGCGCGGGACCAAGGCCGCGGTGGTGGTGCCACCAGGCTTCGCCGAGATCGGCGAGGCGGGCCTCCTCCTGCAGCAGGAGATGCTGAGCGCCGCCAAGCCCCACGTCCTGCGCATCGTCGGGCCGAACTGCCTCGGCGTGATCGTCCCAGAAATCAACCTGAACGCTAGTCCGCTCGGCACCAAGGTGCTCAAGGGGACCCTCGCGTTCGCCGCGCAGTCCGGCGCGGTGCTCAGCACCGTGGTCGACTGGGCGACCTATCGCGGCGTCGGCTTCAGTCATCTCGTTTCCGTCGGCGACATGGCCGACGTCGACTTCGGCGACCTCCTTGATTACTGGCTCGCCGACACGAAAACCCGCGCGATCCTCCTCCACATGGAGGGGCTGACCAACGCGCGAAAGTTCCTGTCGGCGGCGCGCGCCGCGTCGCGCACCAAACCCGTGGTCGTCATCAAGACGGGCCGCACGGCTGAGGGGGCGCGCGCCGCGTTCTCTCATACCGGCATGCTCGCCGGCGAGGACGACATCTACGGCGCCGCGTTTCGACGCGCCGGCATGCTTCGAGTCGGCGACCTCAACGAGGTCTTCGCCGCTGTCGAGACGCTCGGCATGGGCACGCGCGTGAAGGGCGACCGCCTCGCCATCCTGTCGAACGGCGGCGGCATGGGCGTACTCGCCACCGACGCGCTACAGCGCCGCGGCGGTCAACTCGCGACCCTCAACGCAGCGACGACCGAGAGCCTCAATAAGCTCCTGCCGACGATCTGCAGCGCCGACAACCCGGTCGACATCGGCGCCGACGCCGACGCCGCGCGCTTCGCCAGCTCACTCGAAGCCCTGCTCGGCGACGACAGCTTCGACGCCCTTCTCGTCCTCAACAGCCCGGTTGCCGAAGACCGCGTCGATTCCAACGCTGACGCCGTGATCGAGACCGTCAAGAAGAAGCGACGGCCGGTACTCACCTGCTGGCTGGGCAAGGAGATCCCGCGGCCCGCGCGACGCCGCTTCGGCGCCAACAAGCTGCCGACCTACGACACGCCCGACGACGCCATCCAGGGCTTCATGCACCTGGTCGCCTACCAACGGAACCAGGAGACGCTCCTCCAGGCGCCGGCCGCGGTCGAGATCGAGCCGCCGCCCGATGTCGCCGCCGCGCGGGAGCTCTGCGTGACGGCGCTCGCGGCTGGCCGTGACTGGCTGACCGAGCCCGAGAGCAAGCGCTTGCTCGAGCTCTACGCCATCCCGGTGGTGCGCACCGAAACCGCGCTGACGCCGGAGGAAGCCGGCCGCCAGGGCGTGCGGATGTCCACCAACGTCGCCCTGAAGATTTTGTCGCCGGACATCACGCATAAATCTGACGTCGACGGCGTCGTCCTCAACCTCACCGACCAGACCGAGATCCAGCGCGCCGCCGAGGCGATGGTCACGCGCGTGCGTGAGCAGTGCCCCGAGGCGCGTATCGAGGGCTTCAGCGTCCAAGAGATGGTCGACATGCCGGGGAGCACGGAGCTCATCATCGGCGCCAAGACCGATCCGACCTTCGGGCCGATTGTCCTGTTCGGTGCGGGCGGCATCGCCGTCGACGCCATTCAGGACCGTGCCGTCGGCCTGCCGCCCCTCAATCTCGAGCTGGCGCGCATGATCATCGCGCGAACCCGCGTGTTCCGGCTTCTTCAGGGGTATCGGACAACCAAGCCGGCCGCCCTCGATCAGATTGCCATGTCATTGGTCAAGCTGGCCCAGCTCGTCGCCGACGTCGATCTGATCGACGAGGTCGACGTCAACCCACTGATGGCCAACGCCAACGGCGTGCTCGCGCTCGATGCTCGAGTACGCATTCGCGTGCCCGAGAGCCGCGGCACCGCCAGGCTCGCCATTCGACCCTACCCGCGCGAGCTGGAACGCCTGGTCACGATCCGCGACGGCACGCCGGTCTACCTGCGCCCGATCCGCCCGGACGACGCGGCCGAGATGATCGATATGATAGCGCGGAGCAATCTCGAGGATCTGCGGATGCGCTTCTTCAGCGCGATGAAGCAGCTGCCGCCTGCGCTTGCCGCGCGCCTCACCCAGATCGACTACGACCGCGAGATGGCCTTCGTCGCCCACACCCTTAACGGCGAGCGGGACGGTCTCTGGGGTGTCGGCCGTCTCCACGCCGACCCCGACCGCCATCGCGCGGAGTATGCGGTGATGATCCGCAGCGACATCTCGGGTCGCGGCCTCGGCCTGCGGCTGATGCAGGCGATCATCGAGCACGGCCGGCGCACCGGCGTGCAGGAGATCTTCGGCGAGGTTCTGGGCGAGAATGAGCGCATGCTCACCATGTGCGAGCGCCTCGGCTTCCGCCGCGAACGCTCCGACGATCCGGACGTCGCCCACATGGTGCTCGATCTGACCGGCGACTAGCTGAGGCCGCGCCGCATCGACACCTCTGGACGACAACGGCGGAGCCGTGGACTGTACGACCCTCGAAGAAGGTCGCGCAGGAATCGCGACCCGCACCCCTGGGAGAATGCGCGATGTCCCCGCTTCGTCCTCGCCTCTCGGTCCTGCTTCTCGGCGCTGCTGCCCTCGTCGCCGCGCCCGAGCCGGCGCCCTCGCAAGAACTCGACAACGTCACCCTCGCGGTCGTCGGCACCTGGAGCGGCCTGCCGCTGCATCGTGAATTCGAGCAACCGTTCTGGACGGAGCACCTGCCGGCGGCATCGGACGGCGCCATCGGCGTCGACCTCACCACCTTCGACCAGATGGGCGTCGCTGGCAGCGACGTCTTTCGCCTGCTCGACGACGGGGTCTTCGATATCGGGGCGACAGTAGCCGACTACACGGTCGGCGACGCCCCCGAGTTGGAGGGCCTCGACGTGCCGCTCGTCGCCACCGACCCCGAAGACGCGCGGGCGATGGTCGACGCGGCCCGGCCGATGGTCGAGGACATCATGCGCGACCGTTTCGGCGCGAAGCTCCTCGCGATCGCGCCCTACCCACCGCAGGTCGTCTTCTGCAAGCCCGAGATCGCCGGCCTCGCCGACCTCGCGGGACTGAAGATCCGCGGTTCCGGAAGGATGACGACGAAGTTTCTCGAGGCCCTAGGCGCCGAGGGCGTCAATCTCGGCTTCGCCGAGGTCCCGGGCGCATTGGAGCGCGGCGTCATCGACTGCGCGATCACCGGCTCCGGCTCGGGCTTCAACGCCGGCTGGTGGGAAAGCGCGACGCATCTGATGACACTACCGCTGGGCGGCTGGGACGCCGTCGTCACCGCAATGAACCTGGAGCGCTGGGAGAGCCTATCGTCGGCGACACAGAGCTTTCTCCAGCAGGAAATCACGACTGCCTTCGAGACGCCCGCCTGGGACGCCGCCTCCGGCGCTCTCGAGACCGACATCGCGTGCCTCACCGGCAACGGCGCCTGCCCGGCGGCCGAAGCAGCCGCGATGACGCTGGTCGAGCCGAGCGAGGCCGACGTCGCGTTCGCGCGACAGATCCTGCAGGGAACGGTGCTGGTCGAGTGGGCCGAGCGCGCCGGACCCGAGTGGGCGCAGCGTTGGAACGACAGCGTCGGCAGCGTCGTCGGCGTCGGCATCGAACTCGAGTGAGCTTGAGCGCGCTGATCGGGGCGATCCGCCGGCTCAACCGCTGGATCGCCCGGCTCCTCGGCGTGGCGCTCCTCGCGATGGGCGCCCTGATCCTGATCGAGATCGCGCTCCGGCGCACGGTCGGCAGCGCCCTCGGCGGCTCGGACGAGATCGCCGGTTACGTGATGGCAGCGATCGCCGCCTGGGGCTTCGCCTACGCGCTGGGCGAGCGGGCGCATGTCCGCATCGACCTCCTCCACCGTCGCCTGCCACCGTCGCTTGGGAGCTGGCTCGACGTCATCGCCCTCGCGTTGACCGCCATGGTGGCGGCGCTGGTCAGCTTCTACGGCTGGCGCGTGCTGGCGACGACGCTTGACCGCGGCTCGCGCGCCAACACCCCGCTCGAAACGCCGCTATGGATCCCACAGGCGATCTGGGTCGGCGGCTGGTTGTGGTTCACGGCAGCAGCAACGATCCTGCTGATCGCGGCCTTGGCGGCCGCCTTACGTGGACGTTGGGGCGAGGTCGGAGCGCTCGCCGGCACCGGCGAAGCGGTCGGCGGGGACGAGCGATGATCGCGGCGACGATGACGGCGCTCCTCATCGGCCTCTCGCTGGCGGTGCCGGTGGGCGCGCTGCTGTTCCTGCTCGGTCTCGGCATCGATGCCTTCTACTCGCCTTTTCCGCTGATCCGTGGCCTCGGCCAGGTGGTCTGGTCGGCAAGCGACAGCGCACTCCTGATCGCCATCCCCTTCTTCGTCCTGCTCGGCGAGATCCTCGTCCGCGCGGGCATCGCCGAGCGGACGTACCGCGCTCTCGACGCTTGGCTGTCCTGGCTGCCGGGTGGCCTCATCCACGCCAATATCGGCACCGCGACGATGTTCTCGGCGACCTCGGGCTCGTCTGTCGCCACCGCCGCGACTGTCGCCACTGTCGCGATGCCGCAGGCCGAGCGGCTCGGCGACGATGCGCACCTGTTCGCGGGCGCGATCGCGGCAGGCGGCACGCTCGGCATCATGATCCCGCCCTCGATCAATCTCATCGTCTACGGCTTCCTCACCGAGACCTCGATCCCGAGGCTGTTCTTGGCGGGGCTGATCCCAGGGCTGATGCTCGCCCTCGGCTTCATGGCGATGACCGCGGTGCTGTGCCGGCTGCAGCCTGCGCTTGGCGGCCCGTCGCGGCGCGCGACCTGGGCCGAACGCCGTCAGGGCCTCTTCGATCTGGTGCCGATCGTTCTCCTCTTCGCGGTTGTCATCGGCTCGATCTACCTGGGCGTCGCGACGCCGACCGAGGCGGCAGCAGTCGGCGTCGCCATGGCCATCGTCATTGCGCTCGCTCGCGGATCGCTGACCTTGGCCGCCCTCGACGCGGCGCTGCTCGGCACGATCCGCGTCACGGCCATGATCATGCTGGTGATCCTCGGGGCGTACTTTCTCAACTACACCCTGGCGTCGGCCGGCCTCGGCAACGCGCTACGCGATCTACTGGGCAGCCGCGAATTCGGCCCCTACGCGACGCTGCTGTTCATCATCGTCCTCTACATCGTTCTCGGCTTCTTCATCGAGACGCTGTCGCTCATGGTGGCGACGATCCCG
>CAYUKE010000141.1:0-8355 GCA_964445185.1 uncultured Geminicoccaceae bacterium | reverse complement strand
CCATGTCGCGGTAGGCATCGACGCCCAAGGCGCCGTGCCGCTTGGAGAGCTTGGCGCCGTCGGGGCCGTGGATCAGCGGAATGTGGGCGAAGGTGGGCAGCGGCCAGCCCATCGCCTCGAATAGCTTGGCCTGGCGGAAGGCGTTGTTGAGGTGGTCGTCGCCGCGGATGACGTGGCTGACGCCCATGTCGTGATCGTCGACGACCACTGAAAGCATGTAGGTCGGCGTGCCGTCGGCCCGGAGCAGGATCATGTCGTCCAGCTCGGCATTCTGGACGACGACCCGGCCCTGCACGGCGTCGTCGATCACCGTCTCGCCGCGCTCGGGCATGCGGATGCGGACGACCGGGTCGATGCCGCTCGGCGCCTCGCTCGGGTCGCGGTCGCGCCAGGTGCCGTCATAGCGGATTGGCCGCTTCTCAGCGCGCGCCCGCTCGCGCATCGCTTCCAGCTCCTCAGGCGAGCAGTAGCAGCGATAGGCGTTGCCGGAGGCGAGCAGGGCGTGCGCGACCTCGGCGTGGCGCTCGCGGCGGGCGAATTGGAACACCGGGGGCTCGTCCGCGATCAGGTCGAGCCAGTCGAGACCGTCCAGAATTCCGTCGATCGCGGCCTGGGTGGAGCGTGCCCGGTCGGTGTCCTCGACGCGCAACAGAAAGCGACCGCCGTGGTGTCGTGCAAACAGCCAGTTGAAAAGTGCCGTCCGAGCTCCGCCTATATGGAGAAATCCCGTCGGCGACGGTGCGAAGCGTGTGACTACGGTCAAGGAACCCGTTCTCGCATGCATGCCGGTCGCTGGCCTTGGCAGGGGATAGCATGATCGCCTTGGCCGACAACAGCGAACGCAGGATCGGGCGCTGGCTGACGCGTCTGCGGATCGATTTCGCGCTGCAGCGCGAGCGCTGGCTGCTCGCGTTGCCGGTGCCGTTGGCGCTCGGCATCTCGCTCTACCACGGCCTGCCGATGGAGCCGCGGGACGTGGTGCTGCCGCTGACCGCAGCCATCGCCGCAGCGGCGGCGGTCGTCGCCGTCCTCGCCGGCAGCCTCTGGCTGCGCTGGTCGAGCGTGGCGCTTGCGCTTGCGTTCGCCGGCTTCGCGCTGGCGCAAGGCCAGACCATGCGCCTCGAGCAGCCCCGGCCGGCGATGGCGATGACGGCGAGCTTCCAGGCCCATGTCGCCCTGGTCGAGCCGCGCGCGTCCGGTGCCAGGTTGACGCTCGACGTCGTCGGCGCCCGCGCCGACTTCCCGCGGCGGGTGCGCGTGACCGCCCGCTCGCTGCCGGACGATCTCCACGTCGGCGATCGCGTCCGCTTGCGCGCGCGTCTTTTGCCGCCGTCGGAGCCGGTGCTGCCGGGCGGCTTCGACTTCGGTCGCTGGGCCTATTTCAAGGGCATCGGTGCGGTCGGCTACGCCTATGGCGCCGTCGATCGGGTTGCGGTGGGTGAGGCGGCGGGCGGTGTCGCCGAGGTTCGGCGGCGGATCGCGCGGCATGCGGCCGACGTGCTGCCCGGGGAGACGGGCGGGGTGGCGGCAGCGCTCCTGACGGGCCTGCGCGGCGACATCTCGGATCGCGTCTGGTCGGTGATGCAGAGCTCCGGGCTGGCGCACCTGCTCGCCATCTCGGGACTGCACATCGGCCTCGCCGCGGGCACGGCGTTCCTGGCCGTCCGCTACGCTTGGTGCCTCTGGCCCTGGCTCGCGCTGCGCGTGCCGGCCCATCGAGTCGCGGCGCTGGCGGCGCTCGCGGTCGCCTTTCTCTATCTGCTGCTCGCCGGCGCGCCGGTGCCGACCCAGCGTGCGTTCATGATGACCGGGCTCGTGCTCACGGGCATGCTGGTCGACCGGGACGCGATCTCGCTGCGCCTCGTGGCGCTTGCAGCAGCGCTGGTGCTGGCCATCGATCCGGCGGCGCTGTTTGGCGCCTCCTTCCAGATGTCGTTCGCGGCGGTGACGGCGTTGGTCGCGTTCTACGAGCGCTGGCGATTGCGCCGACCGGCGGGCGAGGATTGGTGGTCGACCAACCTCGCAATCTACGTGCTCGGTGTGCTGGTCACGACGTTGATTGCGACGGCAGCGACGGCCCCCTTCGCCGCCTACCACTTCGGACGCCTGCCGACCTACGGCGTGCTCGCCAACCTCGTCGCCGTGCCCTTGATGGCCTTTTGGATCATGCCGCTGGGCCTGCTCAGCCTGCTCTTGATGCCGTTCGGGCTGGATCGTTGGCCCCTGGAGCTTATGGGCCTGGGCATCGATGGCGTTCTCTGGGCGGCGACGATGGCCACTTCCTGGCCGGGCTCGAGCCTGCTCGTGCCTCACCCGCCGGCGATCGGCATCCTCGCGCTGGTTGCAGCCGGGCTTTGGGCGGCCCTCTGGCGCGGACCGCTCGCCCGCTTCGCGCTGCTGCCCGCCGCGGTCGCCGTCCCGCTGCTGGCGGTGGCGCGACCGCCCGACGTCGTCGTCGACCGTGAAGCGCGGATGGTCGCGTTGCGGGACGACGCGGGGGGCTATGTCCTCATCGCGGACAGGCGGAACGGCTTCATCCTCCGCGGCTGGACGCGGGCGCTCGGCGTGAAGGACTTCACCGACATGGACGCAGCGGTTGGCATCGGCTGCGATCCCGCTGGCTGCCGACGTGACGCCGTGCTCGGACGCAGCGTCGTCGTCAGCCGCGGGCCTGAGGTGCATTGCGATGCCGACATCGTGATCAACCTCGTCGACCAGACGCGCTGTCCGGCCGCGACGACGATTACCGCCCGCGATCTGTGGGTCCGTGGCGCCGTCGCCGTCGACCTGGATGCTGCCGAGCCCCTCGCTTTCGTCTACGCTGATGAGCAGCGACGGCCCTGGGAACGTCAGGGTCCGCCTCGGGGGAGGTGAGCCCATGGGACGGCGTGGCGAGCGGGTGGCGTTTTCCGGTCACGACGGCCGAATGCGGGTCGGGGATCTCGTCCGCCCGCTGGGAACACCGCGGGCGTGGGGCCTGTTCGCGCACTGCTTCGCCTGCTCGCGCCGGAGCCACGCCGCGCGTCGCGTCGCCGACGCCCTCGCCCTCCAGGGGATCGGTGTCCTACGCTTCGATTTCGCCGGGGTCGGCCCGAGCGAGGGCGATCTCGCGGCGAGCGCGTTCAGCGGCAACGTCGCCGATCTTGTCGCGGCCGCGGGTTTTCTTGAGACGCTGGTCGGCGCGCCGGTCGGCGTCCTGGTCGGGCACTCGCTCGGCGGCGCTGCCGTCGTCGCGGCCGCGGGCGCGCTGCCGTCCGTTCGCGCTATCGCGACCATCGGCGCGCCCGCATCGCCGGCCCATCTCGGGCGCAAGTTCGCGGCTGATGGTGAGATCCTGCCCGACGGCGCCGAAGCGTGCCTCGACATCGGCGGCAAGACGATCTGCGTCGATCAGGGCTTTCTCGACGATCTTCGTAATCACGACCTGGCCGCCGACGCGGCGGCGCTGCGACGCCCGTTGTTGATCCTCCACGCACCGCGCGATGCGGTCGTCGGCATCGACGAGGCGAGCGCGCTTTTCCTCGCTGCCAAGCATCCGAAGAGCTTCGTGTCGCTGGCCGATGCCGACCATCTGCTGACCGGGGCGGCCGACGCGCACTATGCGGCCGGCATCATCGCCGCGTGGGCGGCTCGATATCTGCCCGCCGCGGCGAGCCCGTCACCGCCGGAAGGCGCCGTGAGCGTCCGCGAGACCGGCGGTGGGCGCTACGTCAACGAGGTGCTGAGCGGTAAGCACGCCTTCCTAGCCGACGAGCCGACCGGCGTTGGTGGTGACGACGCCGGCCCGTCGCCCTACGACTTGCTCGCGGCGGCGCTCGGCGCTTGCACCTCGATGACCCTGCGGATGTATGCCGCGCGCAAGGAGCTACCGCTCGAGAGCGTCGAGGTGCATGTCCGGCACGCCAAGGTGCACAAGGAGGACAGTGAGGCAGGGACGGTCAAGATCGATCGGCTGACCCGCACGATCACGCTCGAGGGGCCGCTGGACGACGAACAGCGCGAGCGTCTGTTGGAGATCGCCGATCGCTGCCCCGTTCACCGCACACTCGAGCGCGAGAACGAGATCGTCACCGCACTCGCGCCCGTCGACTGACCGGTGGCTGGGCTCAAGCGATCAAGGCGTCGACGCCGAGTAGGAGAGATTCCTCGGCGAAGGCGAGGCCGCTGACCCGTTCTCGGGTATGCGATGTTTCGAGGTCGCGGGTGGTTTCCTCCTGGACGGCGAAGGTGGCTGTTCCGGCTTCGACATCGAGCAGTCGTGTGGTCACCGCGTCGCCGCCATCGAACGTGGAGACGGCAGCGTTGACGAGGGGCTCGTTACCCAGGCTGGCGGCGAACGTGAAGTCACCACCCGCGTCGTTGATCACGTCAGCGGTGGTGAATGCCTCTGCGGCAACGCCCGCCCAGTCGATCGCGCCCGCTTCGATCGCCAGCCAACCCACGATCTCGGCCGGACGCGCAACCTGCGCTTGGCCTTCCTCCTGTTGGATGCCGACGCGGAAGCCCGTTGCCGTCACCTCGTCGATCCGCGTTGTCGCCCACACCGATCCATTCGCGCTCTGTAGCTGGGTCAACACGACAGGCGTGGTGGCGAAGGGCTGGGCGAAGGTAACGCTGACGAAGCCATTCGGCGTCAGGCCCTCGGTGGAGAGCGTGCCGACTTCGAGCGGTCGACCCTCGCCGACGATCCAGCGGCCTTCTTCGAGCGTGAGGACGCTGAGCTGCTCGCCGTTGGCACGGTCGCCGTCGAGATCGCTCGGTTCTTGAAGGCGAAGGGTCGCGACGACGTCGGTCAAGCTTTCCAACTGCACCACGACCGGCTCGGGGTCCGCGCTGCCGGCTGGGCCAGCGAAGACGACCGGGTTGGCGAACGTGCTGCCGAGCGGGACCTGGGTTGCCGCTTCGGTCAGGCCGGTGACCTCGACAACGCTTCCGACCAGCCGCGGCGCCGCGCCCGGGTCGGGCCGAAGCACGCCGTCCTCGTCGAAGGCGACGTAGCCCACCGTCTCGCCGACGTGCTTCACCTCCTCGTCGGCGCTCGTCTCTTCGGCGACCTGGACTTGGACGCCGGTCTGCGTCAGCGCATCGAAGCGGACGACTGCCGGGTTGCCGCCCGCCAAGGTCTGCATGCCACTGAGGAAACCCGGTGGGGAGCCGAACGCAGTCGCGAAGGCGAGGGGGGCTGGGCTGTCGGTGACGCCTTCCGAACGGCCAATCTCCAGGGTCTCGCCGTCTCCGGCTTCGGCCGAGCCACTGCTAAGGGCGATCCAGCCGAGGCTCTCGGGTTCGAACTGCGCGGTCGGCTGGTTGGCCTCCTCCTCGCGCCGCACCACGCGAAACCCGTCGGACGTGAGGTCGTCCACGCGCAAAACCGTCCAGTTGTCATCGCTCTGGCCCTGGAGCTGGACGAACACGACCGGGTCCGGGATCGGTGCCGAGAAGTCGATGCGGGTGCCGCCGCCGATGGGCGCGCGGCCGGCTTCGACCACGATCCCGCCAGGGACCAGGTGCCGGCCGGCCTCGAGAGCGAGGAAAGACGTTATCTCGTCGTCGTGGACGCCGTCGCGAAAGTCCGGCTCGTCGAGGACGGCCGTGAAGCCGCGGGTGCCGCCCTCGACGAGCTTCGCCGAAGCCTCCTCGGCGTCTTCGGAACTGAGCCCGCCGAGGACGACGACGGGGTCTGCGTAGGCCTCGCCGAAGGTGACGTCGACGGGATCGGATGAAAGGGTCAGGCGAGCGAATTCGCCGATCGCTGGTCCGCCAGCCTGAAAGTTCCACGAATTGGCATTGGTTATGCCGGCGAAGGCGTTGCCTTCTAAATCCTCGACGGCGCCGGCATCGATCTCGACCCAATAGGCGTCGCCGGCGTCGAGCTCGCCGCTAGGATCGATGACGATTTGCGCGCCGGCAACTGTTAGACCCGTGCTGGACGCGACGTCGAAGGCTTCGACAACCGTCCCGTTCGCGGCCACGAGGCGGAACTCGCCGCTCGCTCCGAGACGCACGTCGCGGTCGAAGGTGAGGACCAAGTCCGCGGCGGGATCGACGGTGAGCGCGTCGTCTGCCGGGCTCAAGGCAACGACCCGCGGGCCCTCCGAGGCGCTCGGGCCAACCGCATAGATGCTGCCGGTTTCCTTGTCGAAGAGCAGAAGCTCGCCGTCCTCACGCTCGGCAATGCGCCCGTCGGCACGGCCAACGGCGCTGCCGGTGAGCGTCTGCCAGTCTGTTGGCGCGCCATCGATCTCGAGGCTCAGTCGGAGGGGAGCGACGAACTCGTCGGCGCCGAAGTTCCCATCGGCGATCGCCATCTCGACGCTGTCGGTCGGCGTGTAGAACAGCTGGCCCGTGGCGAAGTCCGCGAAGACATAGCTGCCGGTCAAGGCGGGGACGGCGCTACCGCGGTAGACGTAGCCGCCGGCTACGGCGACGAAGGTCGACGGGAAGGGGTTCGCGCCCTCGACCTCGGGATGGTCGTAGCCCGTGAACGGGTGTTGGAAGTTGTTTGACGTACCTGCGGGCGGCAGCAGGGCCCCGCCGTCTTCGAGCGGAACGATCGGCCCTTCGCGATGGTCCCAGCCATAGTTGCCACCGGCGACGACGATATTGATCTCTTCGACCGCGCTCTGACCGATGTCGCCGAGATAGAGCAGGCCACTGCCACCGTCGTCGAAGCTGAAGTTCTGCGGATGGCGCAAGCCGTACGCCCAGATCTCGTCGAGGACGTTCGGCGCGCCGATGAACGGGTTGTCGTCGGGCACGCGGTAGGTGGCACCGTCGGCCTGCGCCAGGGGATCGATACGCAGCAAGCTGCCACCGACGTGACTGGTGTCCTGAGCCTGATCGAGCGGGTCGAGCGCGCCGCCGCCGTCGCCGACGCCTACATAGAGCAGGCCGTAGCTGCTTTGGCCCGGCTCGGCGCCAGGATCGAAGGCGATCTTGTCGGCGTTGTGATCGAGGAAGACCTCTTCGATGGCGAGGATCTCGCGCCGGCTCGCGGCATCGGCTTGTATTGGATCGCTGGGGTCGACGAGGTCGAACTCGACGAGCACGTCGTGAAACGCGACGTCCTCGTCCGGCGCCTTGGCCTCGAACACCGGCGTGTCCGCCGCGCGGCTGGCCACGGGCGACGAGTGCATCGCGTACACCTTGCCATACCCTGCGGCTCCCGGCGTGAACGCGTCCGGATGGAAGGCGATGCTGCGGAGGCCGGCTTGCTTGCTGAAGACCTCGAAGTCCGGGTTGTCGCGCAGGTCGAGGAAGGGCGTTGGCAGGACATCGCCGTCATCGACGATCCAGACGACGCCGCGGGTATCCACGGCGTAGAGGAGGTCTCGGCCGTCGTCGGGGTCGACGATCGACTGCACCAGCGACGGTTGCCCACCTCTAGGGCCTGACGTGTCCGGCAGCACTGTCAGCCGTTCGATGCTGACGGCGAGACCATCGTCCTGAACAGAAGGATAAATGTCCGCCGTATCGATCGGCGTACCAACAGATTGACTCATCGCGTCCTTCCGTTTCCTGCCTCGCAAATACCACGCAAGAGCGCGAACGCGAGGTAAACCGCTTTTGAACGACTATCTGACATGATCGACGTAACTTGCGCTCTATTATGCCACCTTCGCTGAGGAAATCGAACAGCGAACGTGAAGGCGACGCCACTCACCGAGGCGAGCACGCGCCAGGGCGCGCGTTCGGCGTCTGGCGCCTAGGCCGGAAGGATGGGCACCGGAATTGAGCGCAAGGCGTCCGCGGTGGCGGACGCGCTGGCTAACGGCAGCTGCTAGAGGATGGACTGTCCGGTCTTCGCCCAATCGGCGAGGAAACCCTCGAGCCCTTTGTCGGTCAGCGGGTGTTGGACGAGCTGCTTCAGGACTTTCGGCGGGAGCGTCGCCACATCGGCGCCCATCTTCGCCGCTTCGAGCAGGTGCACGGGGTGGCGCACCGAGGCGACGAGCACCTCCGTCTCGAGCGCTGGGTACTGCGTGTAGATCTCGCAGATATCGGCGATCAGCTGCATCCCGTCCTGGGCGATGTCATCGAGGCGGCCGACGAATGGCGAGATGAAGGTGGCGCCAGCCTTCGCCGCCAACAGCGCCTGTAAGGGCGTAAAGCACAGAGTGACGTTGACGAGGATGTTCTCGCGCCGAAGCTGCCGGCAGGTTTTGAGACCATCCCAGGTCAGTGGGACCTTGACACAGACGTTGGGAGCGAGACCGGCGAGCTTGCGGCCCTCGGCCAGCATGGTCTCAGCGTCGGTCGCGGTTACCTCGGCACTGACCTGGCCGTCGACGCTGGCGCAGATGTAGGCGACCACGCAGACGAACGGGCGGCCGGACATGGAGACGATCGACGTAT
>CAYUKE010000140.1:0-8405 GCA_964445185.1 uncultured Geminicoccaceae bacterium | reverse complement strand
GAGCTTCTACTTCGCGATGCAGGCGATCGATCACTTCATCAATTCTGCAGCGAAGACGCTGTACATGGCCGGCGGCGAACTCGGCTCGCCGATCGTCTTCCGTGGACCGAACGGAGCGGCCGCGCGCGTCGCGGCGCAGCACAGCCAGGAGTTCTCGACCTGGTACGGCCATTGCCCGGGTCTGAAGGTCGTCGCGCCCTACTCGGCGGCCGATGCCAAAGGGCTGCTGAAGGCGGCCATCCGCGATCCGAACCCGATCGTCTTCCTCGAGAACGAGATCCTCTACGGTCAGAGCTTCGAGGTCCCGAAGCTCGACGACTTCGTCTTGCCGATCGGCACGGCGAAGGTCCTTCGTGCAGGCGCGGACGTCACGCTCACCGCATTCTCGCTGATGTGCGCGCGCGCCCTCGAGGCTGCAGAAGCCCTGGCCGGTGACGGCATCGATGCCGAGGTGATCGACCTCCGCTCGATCCGTCCTCTGGATACGGCGACGGTCGTCGGGTCGGTGATGAAGACCAACCGGCTCGTTTCGGTCGAAGAGGGGTGGCCCCGCTTCGGCATGGGCTCGGAACTCGCCATGGTGATGATGGAGGACGCGTTCGATCATTTGGACGCGCCAGTTGCACGGGTCACCGGCAAGGACGTGCCGATGCCCTACGCCGCCAACCTCGAGCAGATGGCGCTACCGCAGGTGGCGGACATCGTCGCGGCGGCCAAGGCCGTCTGCTACCGGGCGTGAGCGGGGGACGCGGACGATGCCGATCGAAATCCTGATGCCCGCGCTGTCGCCGACGATGACCGAGGGAACACTTGCCTCTTGGCAGAAGAAGGAAGGTGACAAGGTCGCCCCGGGTGACATCATCGCCGAGATCGAGACCGATAAGGCGACGATGGAGGTCGAGGCCGTCGACGAGGGTGTGCTTGGCCGTATCCTGGTGCCGGCCGGCTCCGAGCACGTCGCCGTCAACACCCCGATCGGGCTCCTCTTGGAGGAGGGCGAGGACAAGGCTGCGCTCGATGCCGCTGCCCGGACGGGCAACGGTCACGATCAGACGCGCGCGGCCGCCGCTGACGTCGCGCCAGGGCCCGCTCCAGTTCAGACAGCAACGGCGGCGCCGACGTCGCGCGGCGACAACGCCGGCGGTGAGCCGGGTGGGCGCGTCTTCGCGAGCCCGCTCGCGCGGCGGATGGCGGTGCAAGCGGGCATTGACCTCGCCGCTCTGACAGGGAGCGGTCCGCATGGCCGGATCATCAAGGTCGACGTCGAGGCAGCCCTCGCGAGTGGCGGCGCCGCGGCGCTGTCAAGCAAGCCTGTGGCAGCGACAGCGCCAAGCGCACCGAGCGTAACGCCCACGACCCCGCCGGCGCCCGCGGCGGAAGCGCCCACAGCACCGCACGAGGTCGTGCCGCTGAACGCGATGCGGCGGACCATTGCACGCCGGTTGAGCGAGGCGAAGCGCGAGATCCCGCATTTCTACCTCAGCGTCGATGTCGAGCTGGACGCGCTGCTCAAGCTTCGTGCTGAGCTGAACGCCCGCGCCGACGCCGACTACAAGCTCTCGGTCAACGACTTCATCATCAAGGCCTGCGCCGTCGCCTTGAGGCGCAAGCCCGATGCCAATGTCAGCTTCGCCGGCGACAAGCTCTACAAGTTTCAAACAGTGGATGTGGCGGTCGCGGTCGCGATCGATGGCGGGCTGATCACGCCCGTTATCCGCAACGCCGATCAGAAGGGGCTCGCGACGCTTTCGGCCGAGATGAGGGACCTCGCCGACCGCGCCCGCGCCAACAAGCTCGCCCCCGAGGAGTATCAGGGCGGTGGCTTCACGATCTCCAATCTCGGCATGTACGGGATCAAGGCCTTTCAGGCCGTGATCAACCCGCCGCAGGCCTGCATCCTCGCCGTCGGTGCGGGCGAGCAGCGACCCGTGGTCAACGATGGCGCGTTGGCGACGGCGACGATCATGACGGCGACCCTCTCGGTCGACCACCGCGCCGTCGACGGTGCGCTCGGCGCCGAACTGCTGCAGCAGATCAAGGCGATCATCCAGGATCCGATTGCGCTCCTTCTTTAGAAAGTTCGCGCAAGGTCTTGTTCAGAAAGGGAAATGATATGACGACGAAGGTCGACCTCGTCGTTATCGGTGGTGGTCCGGGTGGCTATGTCGCCGCCATTCGCGCGGCTCAATTGGGTCTCAAGACGGCTCTGGTCGAGCGCGAGCACCTGGGCGGCATCTGTCTGAACTGGGGCTGCATCCCGACTAAGGCGCTGCTGCGCTCGGGCGAGGTCTTCGAACTCATGCATCACATGAAGACCTTTGGCTTCGAGGCTGATAACCTTCGCTATAACTTCGATGCCGTGATCAAGCGGTCACGCCAGGTAGCCGGCCAGCTCAGCCGGGGCGTCGCACACCTCTTGAAGAAGAACAAGGTGCAAGTCCTTGACGGCGCGGCAAAGCTCGCCGGAGCGGGCCGGGTGGACGTGACCCTGACGAAGGGCGGTGTCGAAACCGTCGAGGCATCCCACGTCATCATCGCGACCGGCGCCCGAGCCCGGCAGTTGCCGGGCCTCGAGGCCGACGGTGAACTCGTTTGGACCTACAAGGAGGCGATGGTCCCGAAGGCGATGCCGGGATCCCTCTTGGTCGTTGGTTCCGGTGCGATCGGCATCGAGTTCGCGAGCTTCTACCGGGCCATGGGCGCCGAGGTGACGGTCGTCGAGGTCGTCGATCGCATCCTCCCGGTCGAGGACGAGGAGATCTCGACCTTCGCCCACAAGCAGTTCGAAAAGCGCGGGATCAAGCTGCTGACCGGCGCGCCCGACAAGGCGTTGGAGCGTGGTCGTGGCAACGTCACGGTGACGATCGCCGGCGAAGACGGCGCTACACAGCGGGTAACGGTCGACCGGGTGATCATGGCCGTCGGGATCGTCGGCAACACCGAAGGAATCGGGCTGGAGGGCACCCGGGTCGAGATCGATCGCGGCCACATCCGAGTCGATGCGTACCTGCGGACCGCCGAGCCGGGCGTCTATGCGATTGGGGACGTCACCGGCGCCCCATGGCTTGCGCACAAGGCAAGCCATGAAGGTGTTCTCTGTGTCGAGAGCATCGCGGGCATCACCGGGCTGCACCCGATCGACGTCACCAAGATCCCCGGCTGCACCTACTGCACACCGCAGATCGCGTCAGTGGGGCTCACCGAGGCCCGGGCGCAGGCGGCAGGCTACGATGTCAAGGTCGGCCGGTTCCCCTTCATGGGCAACGGCAAGGCGATCGCGTTGGGCGAGCCCGAGGGCATGGTGAAGACGGTGTTCGACGCCCGCACCGGCGAGCTGCTGGGCGCACACATGGTCGGTGCCGAGGTCACGGAGATGATCCAGGGGTACGTGCTTGCGCGGCAATTGGAAGCGACCGAGCTGGATTTGATGCACAGCATCTTCCCGCACCCCACGCTGTCTGAGATGATGCATGAATCGGTGTTGGACGCGTACGACCGCGCGATCCACTTCTGATGGACACGACGAACGAGGAGCCGATGGCCACCGTCACGGTCAAGGCCGGGCCCGAGCATCGCCCCGCGCCGTTACCTGAGCGCAAGCCCGCCTGGATCCGCGTCAAGGCGCCGACCGATCCGGCCTACTTCGAGACGAAGAAACTGCTGCGCGAAAAGACGCTGCATACGGTCTGCGAAGAGGCGGCCTGTCCGAACATCGGCGAGTGCTGGTCGAAGCGGCACGCCACCGTGATGATCCTCGGCGACACATGCACACGCGCTTGCGCTTTCTGCAACGTCAAGACAGGGACGCCGCAGCCGGTCGACGCCAACGAGCCGGCGCACCTAGCCGATGTGGTTGCGACGATGGCTCTCGAGCACGTCGTCATCACCTCGGTCGACCGCGATGATCTCGACGATGGCGGCGCCTCACAGTTCGTGCGCTGCATCGAGACGATCCGCGCGCGTCGCCCGCAGACGACGATCGAGATCTTGACCCCGGACTTCCTCCGCAAGCCGCGGGCCGTCGTCGACGCCATCGTTGACGCGCGTCCGGACGTCTACAACCACAATATGGAGACCGTTCCGCGCCTCTATCGCACGGTCAGGCCGGGCGCGCGCTATTATCACTCGCTACGCCTTCTGGATCACGTCAAGGACCGGGACCCGACCTCCTTCACCAAATCCGGCATCATGGTCGGCCTCGGTGAAGAGAAGCGGGAGGTGCTGCAGGTCATGGACGACCTCCGTTCGGCCGGTGTCGACTTCCTCACCGTCGGGCAGTACCTCCAACCGACGCCGCGTCATCACCGGGTCGAGCGGTTCGTCGAACCAAGCGAGTTCGACGCCTACGCCCGCGCCGCCCGGGCCAAGGGCTTCCTCATGGTTGCGGCTTCACCGCTTACGCGCAGCTCGTATCACGCAGGCGCCGATTTCGCGCGGCTGCGCGCAGCGCGCGGTGCCCAGCAGCATGCCGCAACAACGGATTGAACGATGCCGACGCACGCCGAGAAGCGGCATCTGCCGTACACCCCCGACGAGCTGTATCAGCTGGTCGCGGGCGTGGAGCGCTATCCCGAGTTCCTGCCCTGGTGCAAAGCGGCGCGCATCACCCGCCGGGAAGGTAACGCGTTCTCCGCTGATCTCGTGATCGCCTTCAAGGTCTATCGCGAGCGCTTCCGCTCGGACGTGACACTGCATCCCGACGAGCGCCGCATCGACGTCGCCTATGTCGAGGGGCCGTTTCGCTACCTCAACAACCATTGGCACTTCCTGCCGGCCGACGATGGCGGCTGCATCGTCGACTTCTATGTCGATTTCGAGTTCCGCTCGCGCGTTTTGCAGAGGCTGATCGGCCTCCTGTTCAACGAGGCGGTTCGCCGAATGGTTGCGGCGTTCGAGGCGCGCGCACGAACCCTCTACGGTGACCGCACGACGTCGCTGCCTCGGGTCGAGGTGACGCCGGGGCTAGCCGCTTCGAGCCGCTGACGCGACCAGCTCGAGTGCCGCGGCGACGGCCGCCTCTCGAACCGCGTCTCGATGGCCCGCAAACACGTGGACGGCGTGGCGCGTCTGCGCGCCGTCGGCGACCGCTAGATGCACGAGGCCCACAGGCTTCGTCGCTGTGGCGCCACCGGGTCCAGCGATGCCGGTGACCGCCACCGCGACGTCCGTGGCGAATAGGCGCCGAGCGCCTTCGGCCATGGCGCGGGCGACCGGCTCGCTGACCGCACCCTCGCGCGCCAACAACGCGTGCTCGACGCCGAGCTGGCACTCCTTGACGCGGTTGTCGTACGCAACGAGGCCACCCTCGACGACGTCCGAAGAACCGGCAACATCGGTCAGGCGCGCAGCGATCAGGCCGCCCGTGCAGCTTTCCGCGGTAGCCAAGCGCCAACCGCGGCGGCGGCACAGGTCGAGAACGGTTGCAGCGTCGGTCATCGCGCGGTGCCTCGGCTCATGCTGGGTAGAGGACGGTCGCCGCGGCCTGCGCGGCTATCCCCTCGCCGCGACCCGTGAAGCCGAGCCTCTCCGTGGTCGTCGCCTTGACACTGACGGCGTCGACGCCGATGGAGCAAAGATCGGCGATGCGCGTGCGCATCGCCTCCCGATGCGGCCCGATCTTGGGGCGCTCGCAGAGCAGCGTCAGATCGAGATGCGTGATGCGGCCGCCGGCAACGTCGACGCGACGACAAGCTTCCCGAATGAAGATCGCGCTGTCCGCACCGCGCCATCGCTCGTCGGTGGGCGGAAACAGCGTCCCGATATCGCCGATGCCGAGGGTGCCGAGCAACGCGTCCGTCAGCGCATGCAGCGCGACATCGGCGTCGGAATGGCCAACGAGCCGAAGTGGCGTCGGGATCGGAACGCCCCCGAGGACGACGCCGTCGCCGTCGGCGAGCCGATGCACATCGAAACCTGTGCCGACGCGCGGCACCACGGAAAGCTGGAGAAGCCGCGCGCCGACGTGCAAGTCCTCGGCCTCCGTAATCTTGAGGTTGTTCGCCGCGCCCGGAACCACGCGGACGACGACGCCGTGGCGCTCCACCAGTCCGGCATCGTCGGTCGCTTCGTCACCAGCGGCGTGGGCTTCGGCGAGCAGGTCGTAGCGAAACCCTTGTGGAGTCTGGACGGCGACGAGGCCACTGCGGTCGACGGTTGCCGTGATGGCGTCGTTCTCTGTCCGTTTCAGGGTGTCGCGCACGGAAACGGCCGGCACCACGGCGGGCGCCTCGCGCAGCGCGTCGACCACACGGTCGATGGTCGCTTGGTCCACCAGCGGACGCGCGGCATCGTGAACGAGGACGTGCGTCGGCCGTTGCGAGGCGAGGGCGGCGAGTGCGCCACGAACGGAAGCACTGCGGCTCGCGCCGCCGTCGATGGGCTCCAGCACGGGCAGATCGCCGCAGGCGGAGGCGAAGCGATCACGATCCGCCTCGGCGATCACCGGCAGCACGGCCGAGATCCGTGGGTGCGCTGCGAACGCGCGCAACGAGCGCCGAAACACGGGCTCCCCGGCCAGGGGCAGATATTGCTTGGGTGTCTCGCCGCCGAAGCGACGGCCGCGGCCGGCACCGACCACGACGGCGAAGATCTTGTCCATGCGTCCTCCGCTGGATGCGACGGATGAAGCAGGTCGTGGCTGCTCGGTCGAGAGGCATTGTGGTTGTCGATCGTTGCCATGCGGACTAACTTGCCAAATATCTAGTCATCTCCCGGAGAGGACGCGTCGTTGCCGAAAGTTTGTTCAGCCTTGGCGCTGGTGCCTCACGGCACACCTGCGGATGTCGACCGGCTCATCTTGAACGCGATACCGAGCGCTGTTGTTCTCGTTGACCGGCAGCTCCGCTTCGCTTTCGTCAACCCAGCGGGCGAGCATCTCCTGGGAGCAAGCCAGACGTCGCTTGAGGGTCGCGGCCTCGAAGAGCTGGTGGCGAGCGATGCGCATGTGTTCGCGCTGATCGCCGAGGTGGCCTCCGGCGGGCACTCGCTCTCCGACTATGGGGTCCCGTTCGTGTCGAGGCGGGGTGGTGGGCAGCTCGTCGATGTTCACCTCAGCCCGGCCGGCGACCCGCCGAGCCACGTGCTGGCGATTCTCCACCCGTGCTCGGTGGCCCGCCAGCTCGACCAACAGCTGACCAACCGATCCGCCGCCCGCTCGGTCGGCCAACTCGCGGCCATGCTGGCGCATGAGGTGAAGAACCCGCTCTCGGGGATCCGCGGCGCCGCCCAGCTCTTGGACGTCGGCCTGGACAATGACGATCGCCAGCTCGTCGAGCTGATCTGCGACGAGACGGATCGGATCGTCGCGCTCGTCGAGCGGATGGAGCAGTTCACCGAAGGGCGTCCGCTACGGCGCGAGCCGGTGAACGTGCATCGCGTGCTGGAACACGTCCGCCGCCTCGCCGAGACCGGTTTCGGTCGCCACCTCAAGCTGATTGAGCGCTACGACCCATCGCTGCCGCCGGTTGGCGGCGACCGGGATCTTCTCGTCCAAGTCTTCTTGAACTTGGTCAAGAACGCCTGTGAGGCAGCGGTCGCCGGCGGCTCCGAGGTTCGTCTCGTCACCCAGTATCGCCACGGCCTCAGGATCTCGCAAAAGAACAGCCGCGAGCGGCTCGAGCTGCCGATTACCGTCGAGATCTGGGACGACGGCGCCGGTGTGCCCGAGGACCTCCACGCGCACCTGTTCGACCCGTTCGTCTCGGGCAAGCCGAAGGGTACCGGCCTCGGCCTCTCGTTGGTCGCCAAGATCGTCAGCGACCACGGCGGTGTCGTCGACTTCCAAAACCACCAGCACGGCACCGTGTTCCGCGTGAGCCTGCCCGCCCACGCCGCGGCCGAGGGAGAGAACGCGGCATGAGCGAACGCACGATCCTGATCGCGGAGGACGACAACGCGATCCGCACCGTTGTCAGCCGCGCCCTGTCGCGCCAGGGCTTCCACGTTCAGGCGACCCGCGCCGCGTCCACGTTCTGGCAGTGGGTCGAAGAAGGCATCGGCGACGCCGCGATCATGGACGTGATGCTGCCCGACGAGAACAGCTTGGAGATCTTGCCACAGATCAAGACGCGGCGGCCGGAGCTGCCGATCATCATCATGAGCGCGCAAAACACCCTGCTGACGGCGGTGCGCGCGACGGAGCGGGGGGCGTTTGAGTATCTGCCCAAGCCCTTCGACATCGCCACGCTGCTGGCGGCCGTTCAGCGCGCGCTGCAATCGGGGCAGCAGCAGCGCGAACGAGCCCGCCCGCATCTCGAAGGTGATGAGAACCTACCGATCATCGGCCGCTCGCGCGCGATGCAGGCTTGCGGATCGCCCAGGCGCTCCACGTCGAGGGCCGCCACGACGAGGCCTACGCCAGGCTGGAGCGGCTGGCCGAGGTAGCGCCCGAGCGGATCGCTGCGCTG
>CAYUKE010000139.1:0-8417 GCA_964445185.1 uncultured Geminicoccaceae bacterium | reverse complement strand
CGGCAACCAAGCGTAGATCGTATGCTGGAAATAGTTAGCCGTCGTGACGAAACCGATGTTACCCGTGTTGGCGTTCGTCACGAAAATGAGGTTCATCGTCGAGCGAATGCCGTGGAAAAGTTCTTGGCTTGTCAGTGTGATTCGGCGATTGCGGGTCTGCGAGACATTGCCCGGCTCGATTTGCCGACGATAGTTATAGACGTTGACGGAGTAGGTCTCGATGTTGAGATCGAGCTGCGGCATGTTCCATCCCCCCGGATGCAGCTTGACGGTTCGTGACAAGACAACGTCTGAGGCAATTGATGCTGTGCGACCAAACACAATCGGACGGTGACTCTAGCCGGTAGCGACGTCGTCCGCGCCGAAGGTCTGAGCAGCGACGAGCTGCGCGAAGAGCCCGCCGCGCGCCACCAGCTCGGCGAACGTGCCGTCTTCGACCAGACTTCCCTGGTCCAAGACCAGGATGCGGTCGCAGCGGCGGATGGTCGACAGGCGATGGGCGATGACGAAGGTCGTCCGTCCCTGCATCACCGTCTCCAAGGCCGCCTGCAGCTTGGCCTCGAGCCGTGTGTCGAGCGCGCTCGTCGCCTCGTCCATCAGCAGGATAGGCGGGTCCTTGAGAATGGCACGGGCGATCGCCAGCCGCTGGCGCTCGCCGCCTGAGAGCCGCATCCCCTGCTCACCGACGAGCGTTTGGTAACCCTCCGGCAGCGCCGCGACGAACTCGTGCGCCTGGGCGAGCCGCGCCGCTTCGACCAGCTCGCGGTCACTGGCGCCCGGTCGGCCGATGCGGAGGTTTTCGGCGATCGAGCGCTCAAAGAGCGTGCTGTGCTGGAAGACGACGCCGATCTGGCGGCGCAGGGAATCGAGGCTGATGTCGCGCAAGTCGTGGCCATCGACGCGGATGACACCGGCATCGGGGTCATAGAGGCGGAGCAGCAGCGCCATCGTCGTGCTCTTGCCGGAGCCCGACGGGCCGACGATCGCGATGCGGCTGCCCGCCGCGACCGCGAAGTCGAGCTCGCGCACGGCCGCCCGCTCCGGCCGGTAGCCGAAGGTGACGGCCTCGAAGTGTACGGTGCCGCGCGCCCGGCTCAGCTGCAGCGCGCCCGGACGCTCGACCACGGTCGAGGCAGTGTCGAGCACGGCGAAGAACTGCGCGAGCGCCGGCCGCTGGAAGAACAGGCTCTGGATGAAGCCGACCAGCCGCTCGAGGCGGAGAATCAGCATCGTCGCGAAGCCCATGAAGGTGACGATCTCGCCGACCGTCGCCATGCCGCGGCCGACCAGCCAGGCGCCAAGCGCAAACATCCCCAGGGTCGCGAGCGTCGACGCCGTACGGGTCAGCACCGTCAAGGCCGCCCACCAGCGAAGGACCGGGTACTGTGCCTCGAGGACGCGGCCGGTGAGGTCTTCGATCCGCCGGACCTCGGCACCGAGGCGGACGAAGCTCTGCACCAGCAGCACGTTGCCGAAGGCGTCACCCGCGGTCGCCGCGAGCTCGGTCTGATGGCGCTGCACGGCCCACTGTTGGGTGTGGGTCGAGCGGATGACGAACCAGGTGACCAGGACGAAGAGGATGAAAAGCCCCAGCAGCAGGAGCGCAAGGCGCCAATTGAGCGCGAGCGTCAGCGGCAGCAGGACGACGATCGCCACGATCGTCGCCAGATGGTCACGGAGGATTCCGAGCCAGGCGCCGAACAGATGGTCGCCGCCCGAAAGCATGACCTTGAGCAAGCCCGCCGAGTGGGTTGCGTCGTGGAACGCCGGCGGCAGCGACAGAACGTGCTCGAAGAAGTCGCCGACCACGGCGAGCCGGCGGCGGTGCGCCAGGCGATCGGCCTCCAGCGCAAGGACGATCGACACGACGATGCCGCCGAGGCCGACCAGCGCCCAGACGCCGAGCGTCGCCCCTAGCCCCGGCTCCGTCCGCGCACCCGTCAGCAGGTCGATGACGCGGCCGAAAAGGACGGGCTCCGCCAGCAGGACGAACGCGACCGCTGCGTTGGCGAGGACGAGCACCCAGGCGGTCCGTCGCTCGGGCCACAGAAGGGCGACGGCCCGGCGATAGACGGTGACGAAGCCCGCGGGCGGCCCGGCGTGCATGGCCGGCTCAGCGCGCGAGCGGCCCCTTGGCAATGCCACCGTCGCGCCAGGCGACGAGCAGTAGGGCGATCAGGGCGGCGTGGAAGGCGAACGAGGTGAGCGCCAGAAAACTCAGCTGCCAGACCATCGCCGCGGCTCCCGTCATGACCGCGGCCACCGCGCCGTAGCCGAACGCCAGGCGCGAGCCGATCGGCATGCCGAAGCGCCACCCAGCGAGAGCAACCGTGGCGAGAACGAACGTCGCCTTGAGCAGCGCCATCGCGCGCAGGAGCCAAGCCGTCTCCGGGTCGGCCGCCAAGCGCGGCGCGGGATCGCCGATGACCCAAGCCGCCGCGGCCGCCAGCCCGCAGGCCAGGACCAGCAGCAGCCGGCGCCGCGTGGCCAGTGCGATGGGCGTGACAAGCGCCACCTCAGGACGGTCGACGACAGAAGCCATGGCATCCCTCCAGCTCGCGCCCGTTCTGCCGCACGCCGATGGCGGTGCACAGCCGCACCTTGGCCGACGCATCGTGCTACGCTCAGCCGTGGGGGCTGTCGCACGCGCGCATCCTCCGGCACAACCTCGACGCGTGGCAACTGAGACCCCAACATGCCGATGCCCGCTGAGCTCGACGGTTCGATCCTAACGCCTGATGGCGGGCGCCGGGGCCGCGCCACCTGCGCCTTACGTACCATCGACGTGACCGGCGCGCCGCCGGCGACGCCAACGCCACCGCTCGTCCTTCCGGGCTTCGTCGACCTGCACGTCCACGGCGGCGGCGGCGCCGACGTCATGGCCGGCGCGGCGGCGGTGCGGACGATGGCCGGCATGCACCTGCGCCACGGGACCACGGCGCTGCTCGCGACGACGGTGACGGCGCCCGTGGCCGACATCGACTATGCGCTCGACGGGATCGCTGCCGTGTCGGCTGCGCCTGGCGTTGGCGAGGCCGTCGTCATCGGCGCACATCTCGAGGGCCCCTTCCTCAATCCCGACAAGCTCGGTGCCCAACCGCCCTTTGCGCGCGCCGCGGACCCCACCCTGGTCGAGCGGTGGTGCGAACGCGCGCCCGTTCGGGTCATGACCTATGCCCCTGAATGCGAAGGCGCCGACCAGCTCCCTCCTCTCCTCGCACGACGGGCTGTCCGCGGGCAGATCGGGCACACGCTCGCCAATGCCGCTTTGGCGCAAGAGGCACTGGCGCAGGGCGCAGGCACGACGCACCTGTTCAACGCCATGAGCGGCCTCGACCACCGGGCACCGGGAGTGGTTGGCGCGGCGTTCTCAGTCGCGGACACGGCCGAGATCATTCCCGATCTCATCCACGTAAACGCGACGGCCATCATGGCCGCCCGCCGGGCGATTCCGAGGCTCTACGCCGTGACGGACGCCACGGCCGGAGCCGGCATGCCGGACGGGGTCTACCCGCTCGGCGGGCACGAAACGCACAAGGCCGGCGGTGCCATGCGCCTCGCGGACGGAACCCTCGCCGGCTCGGCCCTGACGATGGATCGCGCGCTCGCCAATCTCGTCGAGATCGGGATCCCGCTAGCAGAAGCTTCGGCGATGACGTCAGCGCGGCCGGCCGCCTGGCTCGGGCTCGAAGACCGAGGCCGCATCGAGGTGGACGCACGCGCGGACCTGCTCGTCCTCGACGCCGACCTTGCGGTGCAGCAGGTTATCCTCGGCGGGGCCCAGATCGATCGGAGCGATGGCGCATGACCGGTTCTGTCATGGCAGCGGAGACGGCGAGCATCCCGGCAGCCGCCAGTGCCGCGCTGACGCGGCAGACGGAACAGATCGCGGCGATATCGGCGCAGCTCCGCGCATTCGATCCCCGCGGCGTCGTCACTGTCGCCCGGGGCTCCTCGGACCACGCTGCGGAGTTCGCCCTTCGGGTCGTCGGGACGCGCCTGGGCCGGTTGGGAACGAGCCTGCCGCCGTCACTCTTGACCGTGAGCGATGCGCGCATCCGGTTCGATCGACAGCTGGTGCTGGCTATCTCCCAGAGCGGCCGCTCGCCCGACGTCCTCCACTGTACCGAGGTCGCGCGCCGCCGGGGTGCCCTGACGCTTGCCCTGACCAACGACGCGGCCAGCCCGCTGGCCAAGACGGCGGAGTTGGTCCTCGCGGCGGACGCCGGTCCCGAGCACGCGGTGGCGGCCACCAAGTCCTATGTGCTGACCCTCCTCCAAGTGACCCGGCTCCTCGCCGCCTGGGCGCAAGAAACTTCGCTCGCGTCGGCACTGGCACCGCTTCCCGGCCGCCTCGCTGCGGCACTCGCAACCGACGTCGCCGCCGCGCTGGAGCCGTTGACCGCACCCCCGGGGCTCTTCGTGGTCGGCCGGGGCCTGGCGTTTGCGACAGCGCGCGAGGCGGCTCTGAAGTTCAAGGAAATCGCGGGGATTCACGCAGAGGCGGTGAGCGGCGCCGAGATCATGCACGGGCCGAAGGCACTCGTGGGACCGGACCGACCGGTCCTCATGGTGGCCGCGCCGGACCTGCCAGCCGAGCACGATACCGAATGCGCGCACCAGCTCGCGGCGCTGACCGAAAGGCTCATCATCGTTGGCGCTCGGGACCTCGCGAGCCGTCTGCAGGTACGCACACCCGCGGCGCCTGATCCGCTCCTGCAGCCGCTCGTCGACGCGACCGCGATGTTCGTCCTCGCCGAATGGCTCGCCCGTCGTCGCGGGCTCGACCCGGATCGCCCCCGCCATCTGCAGAAGGTCACCGAAACCCTCTGATCCCCGGCGAGGGGGCCACAGCCGTTCGGCTCGTCACTCCTCCGACGGCGGCTGCCAGTCCTCAGGCTTCTTGAAGAACAGCGTGACCTCGCCCAGCGTGAAGCCAAACTTGCTTACGACCGCTTTGTTGATGACGACGTGCTCGTCCTGCTGGATCAGCCAATCGTTGAAATGCACCTGCCATGTCCGCTCACCAACCTTGAGGTCAAAGTCATAGGACCAATTGAGTGCAGGTCCGACGACGCGGCCTTCGGCAGAGCCGATGACACCATTGGTTGTCCCCGAGTAGCGGCCGTCTCCCAGGATCTGTATTCGCCAGACACGGTTCTCTGTCTCGCCGTCGTCGTAGACGAAGTCCTCGTCGAGGATCAGCGTCGCTTCCTCGACCGTGCCAGTCATGTCGACCACGAAGCGCCGTTGGATCTTGCCGAAGCGGTCCTCGAACCATCCCCAGGCCTTGGTCGGGCCCAGAAAGTACTCCTCGAGGCGGAACTCCGGTTCCTGGCCCTCGAAATCCTCGAGCTTCATGCCGACACCACATGCGGTAAGGAGGAGGACGAGACCGATCGCGAGGGTCGCACGGATCGATGGCTTCAATGGAGGCATCACGGACCTTCCGTCGCGAGGCGCGCGCGGACATGGGCGTGTGCCGCCGCATCCAGGGAGAACTGAGCGACCAGCCAAGCGGCGGCCAGCTTGAACGGGATCGGGGCGAGACCATAGAGGATGGTTAGCGTCCAGAGCGCCAACGGTCCGTTGCCACCGGCGGTGTCGAAGCCCACGAGCGCCAGCACCGGAAACGCGATCCCGACGGCAAGCGCCAGCGAGAGCTTTGTCACCATGCTCCAGATGGCGAAGAAGAAGCCGGTTCGCGCGCGACCGGATAACGTCCGATCGAGATCGACGACGTCCGCTTGCATCGCCGCCGGCAGCGCCAGGTCGGCACCGAGGCTCGCGCCCGAGAGCGCGCAGATAAGCATGAACCAGCCGATGTCACCCGGGCCGAGCAGCGGCACAAAGGCGAAGACGAGGCAGGCCCAGAGGATCGAGGCCAACCACGCGCGATGCTTGCCGACACGATAGCTGATCTGAAGCCAGAGCGGGGCGGCGAGAATGCCCGAAAGGAAGTAGACCAGCAGCAGCCAACCCGTTGCGGCGCCGGCTTCGAGACGCTGCTCCGCGAACAGCAGGAACAACGTCGCGGGCAGCCCGTTGGCTAGCGAGTTGAGGAAGAACGCACCGACCAGCGTTCGAAACGGACGGTTCGCCCAGATATGACGGAACTCGGCGCGAACGTTGGCGGTCGCTGAAGGCGGCGCCGGCCATTCCGGGATCAGCCGGACGACGCCGACTAGGCAGATCGGCAGCAGCGCCAGCACGCCCAAGGCCAGCCAATGCAGGATCACCCCGAGCTCGACCTCACCGCCCAGTAGCGCCGGCAGCGATGCACCGATGGCGACGCCGGCAATGACGAACGCTTCGCGGAAGGTCGTGATCCGCGTCCGCTCATGGTAATCGCCCGACAGTTCCGCGCCCCAGGCGGTGTAGGCGAGCGTCACCATCGTCCAGCCGAGATACGCGACGCACGACCAGAGGAAGAGCGTCGCCGCGCCCGCGCCCGCGGGCGGATGAAACAGCATCCACATGCCGACCGCGACCAGCGGCGCCCCGGCAAGGACCCAAGGACGGCGCCGGCCCAGCCGACTGCGCGTGCGATCAGAGAGCTCGCCGATCAGCGGATCCGTCACCGTGTCGATCAGCCGGGCGGCCAGCAAAGCAAGGCCGACCGCCGCCAAGCCTAAGCCGACCTCGCTCGCCCAGAAGGTCGGCAGGAAGACGTACAAAGGCAGGTTGAGCGCCGCCAAGGGGAGCGCCAGCGCGCCATAGGCGACAAGCCGAACGGTGCCCAGGGGTGGGCGCGGCGCTGCGGCGTCAGTGGCCATGGCGGAAAGTCACCTGCTCGACGTCGATGGTGCCAACGCGGAAGCCGGCCTCGCAGTATGCCAAGTAGTATGACCACAGACGGCGGAAACGCTCATCGAACCCGAGTGCCTCGATGGCCGGCCACGCATCGTTGAAGCGCTCGGCCCAGTGCGCCAGCGTCCGAGCATAGTCGTCGCCGAACTCGAGCCGGTCCTCCACCGTGAGGCCCGCGGCGCGCGCACCCTCGACCAGGGCAGTCGGCGACGGCAACATGCCGCCCGGGAAGATGTAGCGCTGAATGAAATCGACGGTGCAACGGTACTCGTCGAAATACGCGTCGGCGATGGTGATCGCTTGTAGCGCGCAGCGGCCGCCAGGCTTCAGCGCATCCGCCAGCTTGGCAAAGTAGACCGGCCAGTAGGCCTCGCCGACGGCCTCGAACATCTCGATCGACACAACGGCATCGTACTGACCGCTGATCTCGCGATAGTCTTGGAAGCGGACGTCGACGCGATCGGCCAGACCGGCGTCGGCGATGCGCCGCTGCGCCAAGGCGTGCTGCTCCTCGGAGATGGTGAGCGCCGTCACCCGGCTGCCATAGTCGCGCGCAGCAACCTCGGCAAAGCCACCCCAGCCGCAGCCGATTTCCAGGACGTGCGTATCTGGGCCGAGCCGCACCTGCTCGGCCAGCCGCCGGTACTTGGCGAGCTGCGCGGCCTTGAGATCATCGCCATCCCGGAACAACGCCGCCGAGTAGGTCATCGAAGGGTCGAGCCAAAGCCCGTAGAAGGCGTTGCCCAGGTCGTAGTGCGCATAGATGTTGCGGCGGCTGCCCTGGCGGGTGTTCGGCCGCAGGCGGTGCACGAAACGCCGCCAGGTCCGGTGCCATGCCGTCGCCTGCCAGCGCTGGGCGAGCGCCCCGTAGTTGATCAGAAAGAGGCGTAGAAGGACGTCCAGGTCTGGGCTGTCGACGTCACCGTCGAGATAGGCCTCGGCGAATCCGAGCGCCCCGCCGCGGACGAACCGATAGACCGCGCGGGGGCGCCGGATGAACAGCGTCGCCTCGAGGTCGCCGCTCGCCCGCCCAAACCAGCGCTCGGCGCCGCTCGGCGCGACCACGCGGACCCGACCGTGCTGAAACTGCCCAAGCAGACCCGCCGCGAGCCTGAGCGCGGGCCGCTGCCAGCCCGCCGACCCACGGCGACCGGATCGCGAGAGGAGATCCTTCGCGGCGAGATCGGTGTCGCTCATGTTCTTTTACTCCCCTCGGCCGTGTTGCCGGCAACAACCGACGCCGCGTGGGCGGACGGTGCGCGAAAGGGCGCGCCGCGAAGCCAGAGCTTGAGCGCCTCCCAATGGATGCCGGCGACGACTTTCAGCGTCATAGGGCCGAAGGCCAGGAGAGCGCGCGCGAGTTCACGGTCGGTCAGGGGCCGGCGAACGCCGCTGAGGGACGCGATGAGCTGCGGCCCCTCGGCCACACGTTCGCTGATGACGATGCTGAGCCGGTTGCCTGGGGGCGCCAGATTGAAGGCGTAGCGCGCGTCCATCGGAATGAACGGCGAGACGTAGAAGTCCTTGGCGCAACCATGTCGCAGCCGCGGCGCACGGCGATCGACGGCGAACGCGTAGACGTGCTGACCGCCGAAGGTGTTCTTCAC
>CAYUKE010000138.1:0-8466 GCA_964445185.1 uncultured Geminicoccaceae bacterium | reverse complement strand
GCGACGTGCTTTGGTCGGCTTGGCGCAAACACCCAAAGTTGTGGCGCGGAATCGCAAGAACAGGCTGCCGCCGGCGCCGCAAATCGGCCCGCCGATCGCGCTGTGGTTGTTTCGGCCCGGCGCGGCCGATGCTTTGGCCACTCTGAAACGTGAGCGATAGACGGATGCCTACGGGAACGTATGACGACTTCCGCGACGCCCTGCGCGCCTTCGAATCCGGTTGGGATCGAGCGCGCTACGACGCCGGCATCATCGCCGACTGGCAACTCGACCAATGGGCCGGCGGATCCGTCGGCGATTTCTACCCCCAGTATGCAAACTGGTCCGAGCTGAGCGCGGCTGAGTGGGACGCGATGTCCTACCGCTCGATGAACACGTTGGGCTTTGTCGGCTACCAGTTCGGCGAGGCGTTGCTGATCGACCTGGGCTACTACGACGACGACGTCTTCTACGGTAACGGCGCCGCGTCCAACACCTGGGACGGCACCTGGACCGGCAAGAACGGCGCGACCTCGCTCGAGGCCTTCATGACCGAGGAGGTCCAGGAGCAGGCGATTCAGGACGCCTTCGGCTACAACCTGCAGGTCATCGACAACGGCCTCGCCCAGCAGGGCAAGAGCCTCGCCGACTTCATCGGCACGACAGCGACCTATCAGCAGAACGGCCAGACCGTCGAGGTCGAGCTGACACTGACGGGCATCATGGCGGCGGCGCATCTGCGCGGCGCCTGGGGCACGCTCGCGCTGCTCCAGGCCGGCGCGGTCTCGACTGATGAGTTCGGCACCTCGATCCTCCAATATGTCGCGCAGTTCGGCGGCTACGAATCCCCCACCGTCGCCGAGGCGATCGCCTTCTGGGAGGGCGGCAAGACCGGTGACGAGGGGCTCGGCACGCCGGGCGGGGGAAACCCCGGCGGCAGCGATCCGGGCGGCGGCGACGCTGGCAACGGCACCGCCGGCGTCACCAAGGACACCGCCGACGTTGTCGTCACCTGGGCCTGGGGCGCGGACGCTTTCGTCACCGACTTCGATCCGGCCACGGGCACGATTTTCGTCGACTGGATCGGCGCGGATCAGCTCGATGTTGTGGAGGTGAACGGCAGCGTCGTGTTCGCGGTGCCGTCGAACAATCAGACGACGACGCTTGAGGGCGTCGCGCTGGCCGATCTGTCGGCGGCCAACTTCACCATCCTCGACGACACGGCCGCCGCCGAAGTGCTGGGCCTGATCGGTGGCAGCGACAGCGTCGAGCCGAGCGGCCCGACCGAGGGTGACGATGTGCTCACCGGCACCCCGGGCGACGACGTGATCGACGCGCTCGGCGGGAACGACACGGTGAACGGCCGGGGCGGTGACGATACCCTGACCGGCGGCCTTGGGGCCGACCGTTTGACCGGCGGCGCCGGCGCGGACCTGTTCGAAGCGACGAGCCTCGCCGAGGTGGACGGCGACGTCATCACCGATTTCGAGGTCGACGACCGCATCGTGTTGCGCGGCGTCGCGCTCGCGCCGATGGATGTCGTCGCCGCGGCGCTTGCCGGCGACGCGCTCCTGTCGCTTGCGGGTGAGGCTTCGCTTCGCCTCGAAGGCATCGACGCGGGCGACCTGCACGTGATGCAGATGGGTGCCGACACCCACATCCACCTGGTGACCGACGACCCGGACGCGCCGGTCATGTACATGCTCGGCCTCGACAGCACGTCGCAGACGATCACGGACTTCGACCCGGCGCGCGACATGATCCACGTGCTGCAGGGGGTCACCGGCGATCGCTTCACGATCTTCGAGGAGAGCGGCGACGCGCTAGGGCTCACCGTGCGCGTCGCCATCACCGAGGCCGACGGCACGCCCCTCAGCACGACGATCTTTCAGGGGATCGGTCTCGCCGACCTGACCCTTGCGAACTTCTCGGTCGCCGAGCAGTCGACGCTCAACGAGGTCGTTGCGGCGATCAACGCGGTGGTCACCGACCCGGGCCCGAATGGCGGCTACGAGATCGTCTATGACGCCGACGGCACGAACCCGCCGACGACGACCGGCACGACTGCGGCCGGCGGGGTCAAGTACCGCGCGGATACCAACGCCGATGACATCGTCGGCTTCGACCCGGCCACCGACGAGCTCGATTTCGGTGACACCTCGGTCCACGGTATGATCATCACCAAGACGCCCGCGGGTGAGGTGGCGATCGACAGCCCGTGGAGCGAGGCGGTTCAGGTAGTCCGGGGCGTCGCATATCAACAGCTGACGATCGATCATTTCGGCGTCGTCGGGAACGAGCACTTCCGCCAGGACATCGGCGGCGTCGTTTCCTGGGAGCTTGGCCTCGGCCCGCGGGAGGCGGATACCGTCTACATCCGCAGCCATGAATACGGGCAGCACGAGGTCATCGACGGCTTCGATCCGAGCTCGATGAACATCAGCTTCCTCTATTTTGGCACGCGCGAGCGCCTCAGCGTCGAGGACACCGCCGAGGGGCTGGTCATCTCGAGCCTGCCGACCGGCCAGAGCTTCACCTTCACGGACGTGACCCTCGCCGACCTCGCGCCCGGGCGGGTCGAGTTCCACTTCGACCAGGTGATGGAGGACAACCTCGAGGTTCCCTTCGGCTTCGCCCAGGATGACGTGACGCTGGTCGACCGGACCGTCCTGCTCACGCCCGCAGCCCCGCCGGGCCAGGGCACCGATGGGTTCCAGACGCGGACAGGCGTCATGACCCCGGGTGGCGATCCCGATCCGGATCCCGACCCTGAGCCCGATCCGGACCCCGAACCCCAGGATGACGTGACCGTGATCACCTGGGCCTGGGCCGCGCAGGAGGTCATCGCCGACTTCGATCCGGCGACCGACGTCATCGACTTCCACAACGTGGGCGCGGGCCAGTTCGCCATCACCGAGACGGCCGACGACCTCGTCGTCGAGGTCCTCAACAATGGCGGGCACACCTACACGTTCGAAGGCACCCAGGCCGAGGACCTGAGCCGCGCGAACCTCGCGGCCGCGCCGTTCAACGGTGTGCTCGACGCCGCGGGCGGCGTTGTCGACCAGCTCGAGGAGCTGGGCTTCGTCGACGCATTGATCTGCCCAACCCCCCCCGCCCCCGCCGCCGGGGCTCGTCGCTCCGCGCCTCCGGCCGGTTAGTCGGCGGCGAGCGCCGGTTCCGCCTCGACCGGTGCCACCGCTGCGGCCCGCCGCACGACCCGCAGCCACTCCAGGCGGTTGAGCCCGTGCGCCTCGGCGATGGCGGCGTTCGCGGCGCCGGGGTTGTAGCGTTCGACGGCGAGCCCCGCCGCCTGCAGCCGCCGATCGAAGTCGTCGCGCGCGTAGAGCCGCAGGTGGTCCCACTGACCGAAGCGAGCCTCGCGCGCTCGCGGGTCGGCGAGCGTCGTGTCCTCGTCGGTGTCGCCGCCGTCGGTCGCCTCCGGCACCAGCAGCAGCCCCACCCCGTCGTCGGCTAGCACGCGCCGGATCTCGCGCATGCTCTGGCGGTCGTCCGGCACGTGCTCGAGAACGTGGCTGCAGATCACCACGTCGAAGGACGCGTCGGGAAATGGCAGGTCCATGAGGTCCGCTTGGACGAGCTCCGGGATGTGCCGATAGCGGTAGGCATCGAAGTCGCTAGGCGTGTAGGCGACCCTGGCTTGCGACTTGATCCAGAGATGGAGGCCGTATTCAGGCGCGATGTCGAGGATGCGGAGCGGCCGGTCGCCGACCCCGGCGACCTCGCGGAGGTAGAGCTGGATCAGCCGGGCGCGGTCCTTGCCGTGGCAGACTGGGCAGCTGGCCTGCGCGCGGCGCACATGCCCGACGACGTGGCGCTCGACGAGCACCGGTGCGTTCGAGCCGTAGTCGTGCCACGCACGAATGTTACTGTTGCAGAGCGGGCAGCGAAACCGCGTGCCAAAAAAAGCGAGCTGTCGCGCATGAAAACGCACAGATTGTGGAATAAACTGGGTTAAACTACGTAGACGCGACATTTGCTGTCTCTCTTCCTGTGGAATACTGCGACCGCTGTTGGACGTTGCTTCCGCCCTTGTTCAAGCCGACGGGCGAAAGCCGTATCTATTCAACGGCGTGTAACCAGCATCACAAGCACGCCGGCGCGCGGATCGATGACGAATTGCGTTAATGTGCTCGTCGGGTATGCCCAAACGCCGCTCGTGCAGCCGCCGAGGCGGCCTGGGGCGAGCGGTTGCTTGACGGCGACTGGGCGGCGAGGATGGCGCTGCTGTTGGATCCGACCCCAGGAGAGGTGCGTTGCCCGACCCGACCATGCGCGGCTACTTCGGGATCGGCGCCGAGCGGATCAGCAAGGCGATGAACCTCGGCACGCTCTTGCGGACGGCGCACGCGTTCGGTGCGAGCTTCGCCTTCGTCGTTGATGCCACAGCCGCGGTGCGCGAGGCGAAATCCGACACCTCGCGCGCGGCGGGCGGGATCCCGATCTACGACGTACCCTCGCCCGCAGAGCTTGCCCTGCCCGCGCGCTGTCAGCTGATCGGTGTCGAGCTGGTCGACGACGCCGTCGACCTGCCGAGCTTCCGCCACCCGCTGCAGGCGGCCTACGTCCTCGGCCCCGAACGTGGCAGCCTTAGCGTGGAGATGCAGGCGCGCTGCAGGCACGTCGTGCGCATCCCAACCCGCTTCTGCGTCAATCTCGGCGTCGCCGGTGCCATCGTCATGTACGACCGCCTGCTCGCGATGGGTCGCTTCGCCGAGCGTCCCGTCATGGCCGGCGGCCCGGTCGCGGCGCTTTCACCGCACGTCCATGGGCGGCCGCGGCTCCGCGGCGATGGTTCGTAAACCCGCGCCGTCGGGCTTCCTTCGCGGCGGCTCATTTTCTATATGGAGGTCGAGTTTCATCTGAACGCTTGGCGGCAACATCCCATGGCGCAACGGTACCTGCGCGCGATCGCTGCGCTCTTCGTACTCATCTCGGCGGCGGCGATCGCAGCGACGACCTCGCCGGCGGCGGCGACGGAACAGACCTTCATCGCCGCCTATCGCGATTGGAGCCTCTATCGCTTCGCCGACGGCGACGAAGAGCTGTGCTTCATCGCCAGCGAGCCGACCAAGCAGGACGGCAACTACGAGCGCCGCGGGCCGCCGGCCGTGTTGGTCACGCGCCTGCCGGCCGAGCCCGACAACGACGAGGTCAGCGTCCAGCCGGGCTATTCCTACAAGCCGGACAGCGACGTGGAGATCGTCGTCGACGGTGACCGTCGGTTCAGCCTGTTCACCCGCGGCGAGTACGCCTGGACCCGCAGCCCTGCCGACGACGAGGCGCTGATCGGCGCGATGCGGGCGGGTCTGCAGATGACCGTGCGCGGCACGTCGACGAGAGACACGTTCTCCCTGGACACCTACTCGTTGCTCGGGTTCACCGCGGCCATCAACGCGCTTGATCGGGCCTGCCGGCCGTGAGTGCCGCGCCGGCGTCGGGGCCGGTCGGGCTTGAGCGGCCTGCCCTGCGCGCGGCGTTGGCGGATGTCGGCGTGCCTGAGCGGCAATTGCGGATGCGCATCGCCCAGCTCTGGGGCTGGCTCTACAAGCGCGGCGCTGCCGACTACGAGCAGATGAGCGACCTGCCCGCGGGCTTGCGAGCGGCACTCGCCGAGCGCCTACCCTGGCGGCGGCCAACCATCGCCGAGCAGCAGGTGTCGGCGGACGGCACGATCAAATGGCTCCTGCGCCTCGCCGACGGCCGCGAGGTCGAGGCCGTCTACATTCCCGAGGATGACCGCGCGGCACTCTGCATCTCGACCCAGGTCGGCTGCACGCTGAGCTGCACCTTCTGCCACACCGGCACCATGAAGCTCGTCCGCAATCTTGAGCCGGGCGAGATCGTCGAGCAGATCCGCATCGCCAAGGACACCCTCGCCGACTGGGACGACGCGGCCCCCCGCCGCCTCACCAACATCGTCATGATGGGCATGGGCGAGCCGTTGTTCAACTACGACGGCGTGCGTCCGGCGCTCGCCATCGCGATGGACGGCGATGGCATCGGCATCTCGCGGCGACGCGTCACGCTGTCGACATCCGGGGTCGTGCCGCGCATCGCCGAGGCCGGCGCTGAGCTGCGGACCCGGCTCGCCATCTCGCTGCATGCGGTGCGCGACGAGCTGCGTGACGTCCTCGTCCCGATCAACAAGAAGTGGCCGATCGCCGAGCTGATGGCGGCCTGTCGCGCCTACCCCCACGATGGCCGGCCGATCACCTTCGAATATGTCATGCTAGCCGGCGTCAACGACAGTGATGGCGATGCGCGCGAGCTGGTCCGTCTGCTGAGGGGCTTGCCGGCGAAGGTCAACCTGATCCCCTTCAACCCCTGGCCCGGCAGCGTCTATACCTGCTCCTCCTGGCGCCGTATCGAGGCCTTCGCCCAGATCCTCGAGGGCGAAGGCTACGCATCGCCGGTCCGAACGCCGCGGGGCCGGGACATTCTCGCCGCCTGCGGCCAATTGAAGACGGCGAGCGAACGGGCGCGGCGGGCGTCCGCCACCGCGGAGGTCCCTTGATATGCGCATGCTCGGTCGCATCATCGCCTTCCTCGTCGGCACGCTAGGGCGGGTTGCCTACTTCGTATTCGCGGCGGTCGGCTTCGTCGTCGTCGCCGTCATCGGGCTGTTGGCGTTCGCCGGGGCCAGCGCTGTCGGCACCGTTTCCGAGCGGATCGCCGCCGGCGTTGTCGATGTCCCCGAGACGGTCGTGCTCACCGCCGACTGGCGTGGTGGCGTGTTCGAGAAGCAGCGCGGCCTCGGCGCGGTGCCGGGCTTGCCGGTCGAGGGTGGCGCCGGCCTCCCCGATGTGTTGCTCGCGCTGGAGCGCGCCGCGACCGACGAGCGGGTCCGCGGGCTCGTCGTCCGTGTCGACGGCAGCGGCTTCGGGCTGGCGCGGGCGTGGGAGCTGCGCGACGCGGTCGAGCGCCTCAACGCCGCCGGCAAGTTCACGGCCCTCTACGCCGACACGCTCGGCGAACTGGAGGGCGGTATGGTCGGCACCTACCTCGCCGCCGCCTTCGAGCACGTGCAGCTCCAGCCGCTCGGCACGCTCGGCTTCACCGGCCTTGCCAGCGACCGCCTCTACTTCGGCCGGCTCTTGGACGCGCAGCAGATCGGCGTCCAGGTCATCAAGCGCGAGGACTACAAATCGGCGCTTGAGCCGTTCGCCCGCAGCGGCCCCTCGCCCGAGAGCGAAGCCGTCACCGACCGGCTGTTCGACGGGCTGTTCGCCACCTTCGTGGACGGTGTCGCGGAGGCGCGCGGGCTGGACGTGCCGACGGTCCGCCGGCTGGTCGATCGCGGACCGCTGCTCGGCGAGGAGGCCGTGGCGGCGGGGCTGGTCGATGCCATCGGCCACGAGGCGGAGCTTTGGTCGACGGTCGAGGCGCGAACCGAGACCGACGAACGGCTCGAACTCGACGCCTACATCGCGAGCGACGTGGCCGCCGAGGGAGACGCCGAGCGGGTCGTCGGCTTCGTGCATGCGGTCGGTCCGATCCGACGGGGCGAGAACGCGGACTTCGGCTCCGATTCCGACATCGCCGGCGATACTGCGGCGGCGGCGATTGATGCGGCGCGTGCAGCGGAAGTCGACGCCCTGCTCTTGCGCGTGAGTTCGCCCGGCGGCTCCGCGGTCGCTTCGGAGACCGTGGCGGCAGCCATCCGCCGGGCCAAGGACGTGAACATTCCAGTCGTCGTCTCGATGGGCGATGTGGCGGCTTCCGGCGGCTACTGGATCAGCATGGATGCCGACCGGATCTTCGCCGCCCCGACGACGATCACCGGCTCGATCGGCGTCATCGCCGGCAAGCCGGCGCTGGAGGCGTTCCTCGCCGACCTCGGCATCGACGTGGCGATGGAGCGCCGCGGCGCGAATGCCGGCTTCGGCTCGGTTATCGAGCCCTGGGATGCGAACGCCAGCGCTCGGCTCAACGCGCTGATCGACGAGCTCTACGAGGGCTTCCTCAACGGCGTCGCGACGGGCCGAGGCATGGACGTGGCGGCGGTGCGCGAGGTCGCCGGCGGGCAGGTCTGGCTCGGCGATCAGGCGCTTGAGAATGGTCTGGTGGATGAGCTGGGGGGCTTTCTCGCGGCGTACGCGGCCGCGCGTGAGGCGGCCGGTGCCGGACCCGACGAACCCGTCGCGCTGGCCCGGTTCCCCGAGCCGTCACCACCGTTCCTGCTGGCGCTTCGCGGCCTCGAGCGGATCATCGAGGCGATGGCCGTCGTCGACACATGGTGGCGGGCCGTGACGGCGCCCCCGGCCCTGCGCCTGGAGGCCTCAGGCCTGCCGCAGCCGCGCTGACAGCGCGTCCAACCTTTGCTCGTCGAAACGAGGCATGCTGAGGATGCGGCCCGCACGGTGCGACTCGGCGTCCGAAACCAGACCGATCGGCGTCGAAGCGTAACCCCTGCTGTGACCCCCGTTTCTCATCCGGCTGAAACTGGAGCCCGGTGGTGAACGT
>CAYUKE010000137.1:0-8467 GCA_964445185.1 uncultured Geminicoccaceae bacterium | reverse complement strand
GCGTGGCACGCGCCGTCGTGGAGGTCGAAGGTTACGCCCTCGGCGACGGCAACGGCACCGAAGTGCTTCTCGAGAGCTCGGATGGCCAGGACCGTCTCAGCCACGGCGAGCGCCTGCGATCAGTGGCTCCAGAAGCGACGCGAGGCCACCCTTCGCGTAGAGGACAACCAGGATCAAGAGTGGCCCGAAGACGAGCTTCCAATGCTCGACGTGGGTCGCGAGCCAGGTCTCGAGGAAGACGAAGGCGAGGGCGCCTAGCAGCGCGCCGTAGCGCGTGCCCATGCCGCCGAGCACGACCATCACGATCAGCTCGCCCGAGCGTTGCCAGCTCATCGCTGCTGGGCTCACGAATTCGGCGTGCACGGCAGCGAGAAAGCCCGCGAGCGCCGCGATGATGCCGGCGATGACGTAGGCGGTGAGCCTGAAGGCGAACACGTCGAAGCCGAGGCAGACGGCGCGGGTAGTGTTCTCCTTGGCGGCGCGAAGCACGCGGCCGAAACGCGCGCCGGCGATGCGGTCGACGAGGAAGAACGTGGCGATCAGCACCGCGAGCGTGACATAGAAAAGGCCGCGATCGTCGGCGAGCACGGGCGTGCTGAAGAGGCCGACGTCGTTCCACAAGGTCAGCCCATCGTCGCCGCCATAGGCCGATAGCGAACTCGCCGTGAAGTAGAGCATCTGGCCGAAGGCCAGCGTGATCATGATGAAATAGACGCCGGAGGTCCGCAGCGAGATCGCGCCCGTCACTGCAGCAAACAGGGCAGCTGCGAGCACGACCACCGGAAGGATCATGGCGGCTTCGGTCACGCCTTCGGTGACCATGATCCCGGTGACGTAGGCGCCGATGCCGATGAAGGCGGCATGGCCGAAACTCACCAGTCCGGCATGACCAATCAGCAGATCGAGCGAGATCACGGCGATGGCGATGATCATCATCCGCGTTGCCAGCGTCAGCAGGTAGCCTTCGGCGCCGAAGGTTGCGATGGCAGGCAGGACCGCGAGGCCGGCGAAAACGATTAGCGCGGGCGCCAACGCCCGCAGTTCATGCGGGCGGGGTGGTGCCGCCGGGAGGCTGGTCGTCTGCTGCATCAACTGCTCTTGGCCGTGAACAGACCGGTCGGTCGGACCGAGAGGATGGCGGCCATCAGGATGTAGATCAGCATCGACGCGAGCGCCGGGCCGACTTGGTTCGCGGTCGCCGGCTCCAGCACGAGCCGCAAGACGTCGGTCATCAGCGAGCGGCCGAGCGTGTCGACGAGGCCCACGAGCAAGGCGGCGACAAAGGCGCCGCGGATCGAGCCGATGCCACCGATGATGATGACGACGAAGGCGACGATGAGCAGGTTGTCGCCCATCCCCGGCTCGATCGAGAAAATGGGGGCGGCGAGCGCACCGGCGAAGCCCGCGAGCATCGCGCCGAAGCCGAACACGATCGTGAAGAGCCGGCGAACGTCGACGCCGAGGGCTGCGACGATGTCCGGGTGGGTAGCGCCAGCGCGCATCAGCATGCCGATCCGCGTGCGCATGACGAGGAGATACAGCACCAGCGCGACGGCGAGGCCTGCCACCAGGATGGCGAGGCGGTAGGTCGGGTAGAGCAGGCCCTCCGTCAGCACGAACGAGCCGGCGAGAAAGGTCGGCGGTGGCAAGCTCAGCGGTACCGGTCCCCAGACGACCTTCACCGCCTCATTCAAGAAGAGGATGACGCCGAACGTGGCGAGCACCTGGTCGAGATGGTCCCGCTGGTAAAGGCGGCGGAAGATCAGCACTTCGAGCGCAAGGCCGAGGAGCAGGGCGGTCGCCAGGGCCAGCACCAACGCGGCCCCGAAGTGGCCGAGCCAGCCATAATAGTGCACGGCGAGGTAGGCGCCGACCATGTACTGGACGCCGTGCGCTAGGTTGATGAAGCCCATGACGCCGAAGACGAGCGTCAAGCCGGCGGCGATGAGGAACAGCAGGACGCCGAGCTGCAGTCCGTTCAACACCTGGACGACGAGGAGCGTGGTGGACATTGCCCATCCCGGGGCGGTCGGCTCAGGGTAACGGACACTCGCTGTGGTAGGCGTCGACGTGGTCCTCGAAGACGGTCTCGACGATCGTCGTCTGGAACTTGCCGTCCGCCCGCTCGGCTACCTGCAGCAGGTAAAAGTCCTGGACAGGGAAGTTGTTGTTGCCGAACCGGAAGTCGCCCCGCAGCGACGTGAACTCGGCCGCCTTGATCGCCGCCTGAAGGGCTGCGGTGTCCGCGGCGCTGCCGCCGGTCGCCCGCAGAGCCGAGTCAAGCAGCATAGCCGTGTCGTAGCCGAACGCCGCGTAGACCCCCGGGACGTAGTCGTAGGCGGCTTCGAAGGCGCTGACAAACGCCCGGCTCTGGTCGTTGTCGAAGTCTGGCGCCCAGGCGCCGCCGCCGAAGAAGCCCAGCGCGTCGGCGCCCTGGGCCGGCAGCGTCGTCTCGTCGACCGTGAACGCGGAAAGGAAGACCATGCGATCGGCGAGGCCGGCCTGCCGGAACTGCCTCACGAGACGGACGCCCATTCCGCCGGGCATGAAGGTGAACAGCGCGTCCGGCGAGGCTGCTGCGATCCGCGCGAGTTCGGCCGAGAAATCCTGATGGCCGAGCGGCACGTACACCTCGTCGACAACGGTACCCGCGTAGTGCCGCTGGAAACCGGCCAAGCTGTCCTTGCCAGCCTGATAGTTGGGGGCAAGCAGGAAGACGTTCTCGAAACCCTGGTCCTGGGCGTAGCGTCCCAGTACCTCATGGTTCTGGTCGTTCTGATAGGAGACGGCAAAGAAGTTCGGGTGACAGTTGGCGCCGGCGAAGATCGAGGGGCCGGCATTGGGGCTGATCAGGATGGTGCCACTCTCGGTGACCGGCTTGAACACGGCAGCCAGCATGTTCGAGAAGATCGTGCCGACGACGACGTCGACCTCGTCGCGCTCGATCAGGGCGGTTGCCTTGGTCAGCGCCACGTCGGGCTTGAGCTCGATGTCCTCGACGAGAAGCTCTGCCGGAACGCCGCCGAGTTCACCGCCAAGCGCGTCGAGGGCGAGCCGGAAGCCGTCCACCGCCTGCTCGCCGAGCGCCGCCGGCGGACCAGAGAGCGTCACGAGCATACCTACGCGGAAGGGCTCGGCGCTAACGCTACCTGGAGCCGTGAGCACGAGGCCACTCAAGGCTGCCGCCAGGACAAAGGGCTTCATCGGTCACGTTCCTCCCGCAGCGGGCGTGCTCGGGCCCGCGTCTCCGCGCAAGCGCATCGCCAAAGATCTACGGGCGGCAGTGGTCGGGGAGGGCGCGTGCCGTGTCAAGCTGGGCGCGGCGCCGCCGGACGCCCCGGCAGGCACAGACGGCCGGTGACTTGACCATGCTGGTTCTCGTCGACTGGTTCTGGCATACGGCCGTGCTCGTCTTGTTGTCGGGGCTCGCGGTGGTCGTTGCTTTCGGCGTCGCCATGTGGTGGCGCGCGGTGGCTACCGTGTTGCTCGATGTTTTGACATTACCGCTTCGCTGGCTTGTGCGCATCGCCGGTCGGCGGTCCTAGGGCGCCGACAGGTTTGCGGATCGGGCCCTGCCGGCAGGCGACACGTCCCTAGTTGATCGGCCCTAGTTGATCGGCCCCACCCGCCCGGCGCCTGCGCGATCGAGCTGAATCGTCCGGGCGAGGAGCAGCAGGATGATGCCGACGCCCAAGAGGTCGACCGCGACGTGGGTGGGCCAGACGGTGGCGATGCCGGCGCCGAGGGTGAGGGCGCGCATTGGCCAGCTCAGCGGTGCTTCCATGCACCCCTGCAGCGCTGCGGCAAGACCGTAGATGCCGACCAATGCGACGGCGAAGACCTGCAGCGCGGCCCACCAGTCACCCGAGAGGATCGGTGTGTAGGCGAACAGCAGCGGCACGATGTAGAGGCCCTTCGCGATCTTCCAGCTTTGCAGGCCCGTGGTCATCGGCGGCGCCTTGGCGATCGCAGCGGCGGTAAAGGAGGCGAGGCACACGGGCGGCGTGACGTTCGAATCCTGGCTGAGCCAGAAGATGATCATGTGCGCCGAAAGCAGCGCTGCGGTGACGACCGCCGGATCGAGCAGCTGATCTCGCAGGGCAAAGCGGACCTCCTGGGGCAGCGCGGCGACCAGGGATTGGGCCTCGGCCAGCGGCAATGGTTGCCCGGCGAGCTGCAGCAGGTTGGGATCGGCGAGCGCCAGCACCGGCGCCACGGCCGCAGGGATCCCCTCGCTGACAAGAATGTCGACGACACCGTTATCGCCGAGCATGCCGGCGAGCGCCGGCGCCGAGAGCGTCGCCAACACGATGTAGGCGGCCGTTACCGGCAGGCCCATGCCAAGCACCAGCGAGGCGAGGGCGATCAGCACGATGGCGACGAGGAGATTGCCGCCGGCCCAGTCGGCGATCATCAGCGAGAACGTGTTGCCGATCCCGGCGGTCGCGATGACGTTGACAACGAGACCGACCGAGCAGAGCAGCACCGCTGTCAGGATCATGTTGCGGGCGCCGAGGGCGAGCGCGTCAAGCACCGCGCGCGGGCCCATCGGATGGCGGGTAAGCCAGCTCGAGACAACGATCGCGCCAATGCCGACGACGGCTGCGTAGGTCGGCGTGAAGCCGGCGATGAGCAAGGCGATCAGCACGACAATCGGGATGACGAAGCTGGCGCCCGCGTTCAGAAACGCCTCGCTCAGTTTCGGCCCGGCGGTCTCGATGGCAACCAGGCCTTGTCGCTTCGCCTCAATCCGCACGAAATAGCCGACCGAAGCGAAGTAGAGGAGCGCCGGCAGAAGTGCCGCGGCAATGATCACCTCGTAGGGGATCTGGGTGTAGCTCGCCATGACGACGGCGCCGGCGCCCATGATCGGCGGCATCAGCTGGCCGCCGGTCGACGCGGCTGCCTCCACGCCACCGGCGAAGGCCGGTGGATAGCCGTTGCGCTTCATCAACGGGATCGTGATCACGCCCGTCGACGCGGTGTTCGCGACGACCGAACCCGAGATCGTGCCGGTCAGCCCCGAAGCGATGACCGCGACCAGCCCTGGTCCGCCGACGAACCGTCCGGCCACTGCGCGCGCCAGATCGATGACGAACTCGCCGGCGCCCGAGCGCAGCAGGAAGGCGCCAAAGATGATGAAGAGGAAGACGTAGGTCGACGAGATCCGTGCAATGGTCCCGAACAGGGCGTCATCGCCGTAGATCGAGCGGAAGATCACAGTCTCCCACGACAGTCCGCGGAAGGCGAAAACGCCGCCGACATATTGCCCCCACCAGGCGACGTAGGTGAGGGCGAGCACGATGAGGATCGGAATGATCAGCCCGGTCGTACGCCGAGTGAACTCGATGGCGCCGACGATGACGACGACGGCGGCGAGCCAATCGAGCGGCGCGAGCCGAACACCGCGGGCGTAGATCGGGGCCTCGGCGAACGCGAGGTGGACGGCCGCCGCGGCGACAGCCAATCCCAGCGCCAGATCGATGCCCAGCCAGACCGGATTGTTTCGCAAAGCCGGCCGGCGCATCGCGGGGAAGTAGATCGCGCAGAGCAGGGCGAAGCCTGCGAAATGCAAGGCGTTGCGCAGGAGCTCGCCAACGCCGCCAACCAGCGCGAAGTAGATGTGCGCCAGCGAGACGACGACCGCGAACGCGGTGACGACCAAGGCCGCACCCCCGACGAAGTGACGGAGGCCGCCGCCGCCAGCCTCGTCATCCAGATCCCCGGGCGGGGCGGTCCGGCCTTCCGGCGCCGGCGTCGCCATTGCACGATCTCCTACCGGCCGACGTGGCCACGGCGACATCACCTGTCGCCCTTGGCCCGTCGGCGTCGTCGGCCTACTCGCCGCGGAGCCGGTCGGGGATCTCGACCCCGGCCTCCTCGTAGTAGCGGAGCGCGCCCGGATGGAGCGGGAACGGCAAGCCGGCGAGCGCCGCCTCTAGCGACATTGCATTGGTGGCCGGGTGGATCGCCTGGAGGAACGGCAGGTTCTCGTACACCGTTTTGGTGAAAAGGTAGACGTGCTCCTCGGGGACGTCCGCACGCACGCCCAGGAAATTGGGCTGACCAATCGTGTTGATATCCTCATCCTGGCCGGGATAGGTGCCAGCTGGAATGACGTATCTGGTCCAAAGACCGCGTCCCCCATCGGCAGTCGCAAGTTCGTCGTCGGTGACGTCGAGGACCGTGACGCTGTCACCGACCGAGGCAAGCAGCTGGCTGACGGCCCCGACGGGCACGCCAGCCGGTGTGCTGATGCCTGCCACCTGACCGTTTTGCAGCGCCTCTGCCGAGGGCGTGTAGCCGGCGTAGAGCAACTCGTAAGCGCTATCCATGTCGATACCGAGACCCGCCAGGAGCGTCCGGTTCGAACCGATGGTGCCCGAGTTCTGCCGGCCCATCGCCATCGCCTCACCTTCCAGGGCGACCAGATCAGACAGCGTGCCCGTCTCGGCGTGCTCGTTGGCGAGGACGAAATGCTCGACATTCTGCCAGAGCATGCTCACAGAACGCAGATTTTCCTGTGGTCCGTCGGCTTCGATCGGGCCGGTTCCGGACCACGCATAGTAACCGAAGAGTCCCTGAAGGATCGCGAACTGGGCCTCGTCTTCCCGCAATAGTCGGACATTCTCACCCGAGCCTGCCGAGTTGATCGCCGACATGCCGATGCCGTGATCGGGCTGCAGCTTGACCTTGGTCAGTGTGGCCAGTGCAACGCCGACGGGGTAGTAGGTGCCTCCGGTCGAGGCGGTTGCGAGGATGTAATTGGTGTCCTGGGCGGTGGCCGGCTGCGCCAGACCGGCGGTAAGCACCGCGGCTGCGCCGATGCTCGCCAGCGACGTGCGACGGTTCATGTGCACTCCCTTCACGACAGCTTAGACGTTTGGATGGTTCTGTGTTCGGACCAACTGCCTAGCAACCGGCCGGCGCGCTGTCACTCGCCCTACGTCTTCCCCAAGTGCGCCTGCCGGCGTCGTACATGTTTCCGTAACGGAGGTCTGGCGCCGGACCGGGGGCTGGGTACACTGCGCCTTCTAAGAACAGAGGGAGGCTACAATGCGCGTCGGTGACTTGCGTGAGTTCGACGATGGGGCAACGCTGATAACCGTCAGCGGCGACGTCACGGTTCGCGATGCTACCCAGACGATGGCGCAGTCGGAGATCGGTGCCGTTCTCGTCGTCGAGGACGGCCAGGTGGCAGGCATCTTCACCGAGCGCGACCTGATGATCCGCGTCATCGCGAAGGATCAAGATCCAGGCGCGATGCTGGTGCGCGACGCGATGACCAGCTCGGTGAAGACGATGCAAGTTGACGATGCGGCCATCGACTGCCTGGAGATCATGGCCGAGGGGCGCTTTCGCCATATGCCGGTCGTGGACGCGGACGGTCGGCCCATCGGCATGCTCAGCCAGCGCGACTTTGTGGCGACGACGCTACCTAAAGCACTCGCGCTCGCCGGACAGTCGGCGCGGGCGACGGTGTCAAAGCGCTACCAACCCGTTGCGATCGTGGCCAGCATCGTGGCCTACACGGTCGTGATCGCTGCTGCCGTGAGCCTGATGACCTGACGCAAGCCGGCGAGCCTTAGTCCGAACGCAGCGTTGCGGCGGCAGTTGGCACCCCTAAGGTTCGGACAACTAGATCTTGACGGGCGAGGCGCCATGAAGCCGATCGTGACGCTAACTCTGAATCCTGCGGTCGACGCGTCGAGCGAGGCTGAGAAAGTGCGGTCCATCCACAAGGTCCGCACGACGAACGAGCGTTTCGATCCAGGCGGCGGTGGAATCAACGCCGCACGGGTGATCAACGAGCTGGGCGGGCGGGCGTTCGCCGTCTATCTGGCAGGTGGCACGTCGGGCAATGTTCTCGACGACTTGCTCGACGATCTTGGCATCGTTTACCACCGCGTTCACATCCACGAGCCGACGCGGGTGAGCCACGTCATCTTCGAGCGTGAGAGTGGCAACGAGTTCCGCTTCACGCCGACCGGCCCGACCGTCAACGATAACGAGTGGCGCGCGGTGATGGAGTTCATCGAGCTGCTCGACTTCGACTTCCTCATGGCGAGCGGTAGTCTGCCGCCCGGGGTGCCGGAAGACTTCTACGTTCAAGTGCAGCAGCTGACCGAACGTAAGGGCGCGAAGCTGATCGCCGATACGTCGGGTCCGCCGCTGCGACGGCTGCTCGACCATGGCGCGTACCTGGTCAAACCCAGCGTCGGTGAGCTGGAGTCGGCAGTTGGGCGGCCGTTGCGCCGTGACGACGAGATCGAGTCCGCGGCCCGGGACTTCGTTGCCAGTGGTCGGGTGGAGCTTCTCGCCGTGACCCTGGGTCGCGACGGTGCCGTGCTTGCGACACGTGATCTGGTCCGGCGGCTCGAGTCGCCCGATGTGCCCGTGCAGAGCGCGGTGGGCGCCGGCGATAGCTTTCTTGCAGCAATGACCTTGGCGCTTGCCCGCGGCGACG
>CAYUKE010000136.1:0-8552 GCA_964445185.1 uncultured Geminicoccaceae bacterium | reverse complement strand
GTCACGGCACGCTGCGGCGGCGTTCTCGCCCAGCGCGGCTACGCGCCCGACGACCCGGTGATGGCGCGGGGCCTACGCTTCCTCCGCGCCGAGCAGGAGGCCGACGGTAGCTGGTTCGGTCGTTGGGGCACCAACTATGTTTACGGCACCTGGTCGGTGCTGAGCGCCCTCAACGCCGCGGGCGTGTCGCGCGACGCGCCCGAGGTTCGGCGCGCCGTCGACTGGCTGGTAGGACGGCAGCGCGAGGATGGTGGCTGGGGTGAGGACGGCGCCAGCTACTGGGACGAGACGCGCGACGCAGCCAAGGCGAGCACGCCGTCACAGACGGCCTGGGCGGTGCTCGGCCTGATGGCCGCCGGTGAGATCGATCACCCGGCAACGACGCGTGGCGTCCGTTTTCTCCTCGACCACCCCCGCCGGGGCGCCGAGTGGAAGGAGCCATGGTACACGGCGGTCGGTTTTCCTCGGGTCTTCTATCTACGCTATCACGGTTACCGCTATTACTTCCCACTCTGGGCACTCGCGCGCTATCGCAACCTCAAGCGAAGCAACAGCCATGAGGTGGCGTTCGGCGTGTGACCCGTGGCGGCGTCGTCACTGGCCTCGGGTTCGAAGCTCGCCTGTTCGAACGCGTCTGGACGGGTTCGCCCGTTTACACGGCGGCCGCGCCGGGCGCGCGCGCCGCGGCCGCCGCTCAGCGGTTGCTTCAGGATGGCGCCACCTGGCTTTTGAGCTTCGGTGTCGCCGGGGGGCTCCGCCCCGGCCTGGAGCCGGGCGTGCTCGTTGTATCCACCGTCATCCAGGACGTCTCTCGGTCGTTCGTTTGTCACGCTGACCCTGTCGCGGCTGCGCTAGGCGCAGCGCCGGGCACGTTGATCACCGTCGGCACGCCGGTCACCGAGCCTGCGGCCAAGGCTGAACTGGCGGCCGCTGGTGCCGTTGCCGTCGACATGGAAAGTGCGCACGTCGCCGCCGCTGCGCACGCAGCCGGCGTCCCCATGCTGGCCATTCGCGCCGTTGCCGATCCCGCCGACCGACGCCTCCCAAGGCTGGCCACGCGCGCGGTCGACGCACAAGGTCAGCTCGTCGCTGCGGCCGTCGTTCGCAGCCTGGTGACCGATCCCGGCGACTGGCCGGCGGTCGCCCAGGCCGCAGGCGACGCGGCGCGGGCGCGGGCGAGCCTAAGACGCGCGGCGACGGGGTTGGCGCGTCTCGCCCGGGAGGGGTTGCTCCATCGCCTTCTCCACGTGCCGATCGAAGACGTAGACGGCCGGGCGCTGCTTTGAGAGGTCCACCTCCGGGACCATCGGCTTCTCGGTTTCGATACCCTTGAGTGCGAGACGGATCGCCTTCCAAGGCCGCGCCACCGTGTCGTTGACTGCGGTCGGCTCGAAGCCGCAATGGACCATGCAATCCGCGCACTTCTCATAGGCGCCGGTGCCGTAGCTGTCCCAATCCGTCGTTTCCATCAGCTCACGGAAGCTCGAGGCGTAGCCTTCGCCCACCAGGTAGCAGGGGCGCTGCCAGCCGAAGATGTTGCGCGTCGGGTTGCCCCAGGGCGTACAGCGGTAGTCCTGGTTGCCGGCGAGGAAGTCAAGATAGAGCTGGGACTGGTTGAAGACCCACCCCTTGCCTTTACCGCGACGAAAGACGTCGCGAAACAGGCGCTTGGTTTCTTGGCGCTGCAGGAAGTGCGCCTGCATTGGCGCGCGTTCATAGGCGTAGCCGGGCGACACCGTGATACCTTCGACACCCAGCGTCATGCAGTAATCGAAGAAGGCTGACACCCGCTCTGGTTCGGCGGTGGTGAAGAGCGTGCAATTGTCGGTGATGCGGAAGCCGCGGGTCTTCGCCGCCGCGATCGCACGGATGGCGCGCGCGAACACGCCCTCTTGCGATACGGCCTTGTCATGCTCGTCCTTGAGGCCGTCGAGGTGAATGGAGAACGTCAAGTAGACGCTCGGCTCGAAGAGCTCGAGCTTCTTCTCCAAGAGGAGCGCGTTGGTGCAGAGGTAAACGAAGCGCTTGCGCGCGACGATGCCCTTGACGATCGCGTCGATCTGCGGGTGCAAGAGCGGCTCGCCGCCAGGGATTGACACGATCGGCGCGCCGCACTCGTCGACGGCCTCGAGGCAGTCGTCGACGCTCATGTGTCGGTCCAGAATGGGCTTCGGGTAGTCGATCTTGCCACAGCCCGAGCAGGCGAGGTTGCAGCGGAACAGCGGTTCCAGCATCAACACCAGCGGGTAGCGCCTGCGGCCGGCGAGCCGTTGGCGCATGATATAGCCGCCGACGCGCAGCTTCTGGATCAGAGGTATCGACACCGGCATGTCCTTGCAGTTCAAGCGATGAGAAAAGGGGAACAGGTGCCGCCGCGCAATGCTCCGGGTGTCGCGCTCGAGCAACACGATGGCGTGCGTGTTGCGCGATTGGGTGGTGCAGGCCCGGCGCGGCGCATCTGGCCGCGCGGACCGACCGTCAGGCTCACGCGGCGGAGCTTGGGCGTATTGCTCGTCATGCTTGCGGGCGTGCCGGGTTTCGCCAATGACGTCACGGAGCCGGTCGAGCGTCTGCACCGCGCGCTGTTGGATGCCGCCGCCCCGGGTTCGACCCGAGCGGAGCGGCAAGCGGCGTTGACCCCGGTAGTCGGCGATGTCTTCGACTTCACGACGATGAGCCGTGTCACGGTTGGCGCGGCTTGGGCCGAATTCGACGACGCGCAGCGAATAGCCCTTGCCGAGGCGTTTCGCGACTTCGCGACCGCCAACTACGCGCGCAGCTTCGACTCCTCGGACGGACTGGCCTTCGCAACGGTCGGCACGCGCCCGGATCGTGCGGACCGTGTGTGGGTCGAGACCGAGCTTGCGCGTCCTCGCGGCGAGCCTGTCCGCTTCGACTACCTGGTCCAGCCGGGGGCTGAGCGGCCGGCGATCGTCAACGTCGTCGTCGACGGGACGCTCAACGAACTCGCGCGACGTCGGGCCGAGTTCCGCGGGTTGCTCGACCAGGGCGGCGTCGACCTGCTGGTGACGACCTTGGCGGCCAAGTCGCGCGAGTGAGCCGCGGGCGGCGCGTCATCGGGCATGGCGTCGTGACAGCCAAGCGAGGCACGCGGGGAGCACCACGAGGGTCGCGAGGAGGCTCGCGGCGAGCGCCACGGTCAACAGCAGTCCCATGCTCGCAGTCCCCAGGTGCGCCGACGTCATGAGCGTGCCGAACGACGCGATGGTCGTGAGCGCGCTCAAGAGGACCGCCCGGGGCGTATAGCTACGTGCCAGCTCGTCATGATGACGGCCGTTGCGCCAGCGCACGACGACATGGATGGCCGCGTCGACGCCGAAGCCGATGAGCAGGGGCAGAACGATCACGTTGGCGAAGTTGAAGGCGAGGTCGAACATGGCCATCGCGGCGACAGTCAAAAGCGCCGCCACGGCGACGGCGCCGGCGACTAGGGCCACGTCGAGCGTGCGTCTGAGCGTCAAGGCGAGAACGCCGAGCACGCCGACGAAGGCAACGAGCAGCGCTTGGCGCATGGCGTTGACCACCTCGACGGCACCGCCATGGATCTGCACGGCGCTGCCCGCGGCGTTCGGCGCGACACTGACGACCGCGCGCGCGAAGCCGGCGAGCGCCGTCGGATCGGACAGAGACTGCGCGGGCTCGACCTGCAGTCGGAGCTGGCCCTCCGGCGACAAAAAGCGCTGCCGGAGGTCGGCCGGCAGTCCATCCGCCTCGACCGGCCCGGCCTCGAGGAGGGTTGAGAGTGTCCGCACGGTTTGCGGCCAGTAGGCGAACCAAACCTTCGCCAGTCGCTCCGCCAGCGCCGGGTCTGTGTCGAGGCGCGCGGAAAGGGCGCGCGCCGCGTCCGCCGTCACGCTTTCGCCTGCGCGGGTCGCAGCGTCGCGGGCGCGGTTGAGGGCCGCGAGGAGTCGGTCCGCGTCACCGGAACTCGCAACGTCAGCCCTGGGCAGGGTCAAGGCGAGCAGCGCGTCGTCCAGCAGGAACAGCTTCGTTTCCTGGTCCTCTGGGACGAAGCTCTCAAGCGTTACCACGCGGCGAACCTCGGGCAGCGCCTCGAGCCGATCGCCAAGCACCACGGCGTCGGCTGGCGTGTCGGCCAGGACACTTGCGCCGTAGGCGCTCGCACCGGCCTCGTCGAGCAAACGCCGGAACGCCTCCACCGAGGGCGCATCGGCCGGCCGCAGGGCCAGCGGGTCCCCGTCGAAGCGCAGGTCGAAGGCCGCGGGGATACCGGCCGCAGCCGCTAGCAGGCAAAGAATGGCCAACCCGCCTCGCAGGCTGCGCGCCGGTGACTTGCCGTTCAGTGGCGCCAGCTGGTGAGGTCGTCCCATCAAAGCCAGGAGCGCTGGCAGTAGCGTCAGCGACAGCGTGAGCGCGACGACGAGGCCGGCGGCTGCAATGATCCCGAGCTCGGCCAGGCCGACATAGGCGGTTGGGGCGAACGAGAGGAAGGCAACGACGGTTGTAAGGGTGCACACCGCGAGCGCGGGTGCCGCGCCGACCGTCCCGGCGACGATGCACTGGTGCCAAGGAAGCCGCTCCGACGCTGCCTCCTCAGCGCGCAGCATCACATGGATCCCGAAATCGACGCCGAGGCCGATGAACAGAACTGCGAACGCGATGGAGATCATCGTGAACGTGCCGACCAGCAGGAGGCCAGCCGCCGCGGTCAAGACCAGGCCCGCGACGAGGGTGACGACGAGACCCAGGACGTGGCGGAGCGACCGCAGGCCCCAGCCGAGAACCAGGGCGACCAGTGCGAGCGAGAGAAGGCTTGCTCGCGTGGCGCCCGTGCTCGCCGCATCCAGCTCCTCCGCCTCCATGGCGACGCTGCCGGTCAGGGCGAAGGTGACGCCCGCATGGCGTGCCTCCAAGGTCGAGGCGACGGCACGGGCATGCGCCAATGTCGCCGCCGCCGGCTGAACGCGGGTGAAGTCGAGCGCCGGCGCGACGTCGACCACGATGCGGTCGGCGTCGCCGGTTGCGCCGAACTGGTCCAGCCAGGCGATCGGCCGCGGCGTACCGGCGCCGGCTGCGGCGAGGGCCGGGCCGACGAGGTCGACGATCTCTGGCATGCCGCGCTCGATACCGTCGGCCATGAGCTCGACCAGGTTCGAGGGCGTCGGGTCGGCGCCGAGCCTGCCCAGGATAGGCTGCGCCGCGGCGAGCCGGTCGAGCGCGGCTTCCATCGCCGCGGTGTCTCGGTAGAGGAGGCCGTGGCGGAGGAAGAAGGGATCGATGGCTGGCGCGAAGACCTCCCGGACGAGGTCAGGGCGTTGCCGCAGGGCATCGGCGAAGTCGGTCGCCGCGGCACGGCGGGCGTCGACGCTTCCCCCTTCGATCATTACGACGAGCCTGTTCCCCGAGTGTGGGAATGCCGCTTCCAGCGCCGCCGCGTGCTGACGATAGGGCGCATCTTGGCTGATCAGATCGTCGAGATCGGTGTGGACCGAAGCGTTGTTGGCGACGAACAGGGCCGCGGCAACGACAAGGGCGCCGACCGCGGCCGTGACGGCCGCAGGGAGACGCACGCACGTCGCGACGACCGCGGTAAGCAGGCGTTGCAGGTTGGGTAGGGGCATGGAGCGAATGGCGGAACAAGCGGTCGACGAGAGCGACGCAAAGTGCGCGGGCGAGGGCGGCGATGTCCAGCGCGCTGTTCGCGCCGCCGGTGGCCCAGCTAGCGCCGACATCGGTCTAGGGCCGGCTTCGGTCGCGGACCGGCTCGCCCACCCGTTGTGTGGGGTGACCTTCGGTGGGCTCCAGGAGTTGCTCGGCGGCGCCGCGCGCGTGCCGCCTTCCGCGTGGCCCTGGCTCGGCTACTATGGGCTTCTTGCCTTGCTCAGAGCGCCGTTTACCGTCGCCGAGACGACTTGGCTCCGGGCGCGACGGCCGGCGACGCCGGCGCCGCTGGTGATCGTCGGCCATTGGCGCAGCGGGACGACCCACCTTCACAACGTGCTGGCCCAGGCGCCGCGCTTTGCGCATCTCTCGCCGGTTGCGGTCGGTCTTCCCGCCGAACGCCTACTGATCGGGCGGCCCCTCGAGCCACTCTTGCATCGCTTGGCGCCAGCCGATCGCGGCATCGACGCCGTCGCCGTGGCGCGATCGTCGCCGCAGGAAGACGAGATTCCCCTGGCGAGCCTCGGGGCGCCATCGTACTACCACGCCTACTATCTGCCGGCGGCCCTCGCCGAGCGCCTGCACGGGCTCCTCTTTCCCGACGACCGCGGGCTACGTCGCTGGCAGCACCGAGTCCTCGATCTACACCGCCGACTAGCCTCGGAGCAGCCCGGGCGTCGACCGCTGATCAAGAACCCGGTCTACACCGGGCGGCTCGATGCGCTGCGGGCGATCTGGCCCGACGTTCAGGTCGTTCATTGCGTGCGCCATCCAGCCGAGGTCTACGCCTCGACCCTCAAGTTCCATCGCGCCATGCTGCAACGGCTCAGCCTGCATGCGCCCGAGGTGATCGACCTGCCCACAGTCGTGCTCGACACTTATGTCGAGCTGCTGGAGCGGTTCGAGGCGGCAGCACGCCGTTTCCCGCAGAGGGCTCTCGTCGAGGTCCGCTTCGAGGAGCTACAGGCGCGCCCGCTCGACGTCCTCGCCCGCATCTACGACGCGTTCGAGCTGACGGGCTTCGGCGACGATCGGCCGCGCTTCGAGCGCTACCTGGCCTCGGTCGCCAGCTACCGTCCGGATCGCTACCGTCTCGATGCGCGGACCCGCCGCCGGCTCAAGGACCGGCTCGGCCCGCAGATCCGACGCCTCGGCTACGATATGCCGGACGCCGAAACCCTCACCGCTGGCGCGACCGACGATGCCTGATGCCCTCGATCTTGCCGATGCCAATCCGCAGGAGCCCGCTCACCGCCTCCACGCCGACCACATCAACCCGCGCTTCGCCAAGGTGCTGAAGCTGATCGGCTTCGATCGGCAGTGGCGGCGTGGTGTGGGCGCGCATCTCTGGGACGAGGCCGGGGAGTGCTTTCTCGACCTGCTCGCTGGCTATGGGGTCTTCAACGTTGGCCGCAATCATCCGGCGGTCCGCGACGCGCTCATCCAGCACCTCCAGAGCGAGGCGGCGAGCCTCGTGCAGATGGAGGCTCCACTGCTCTCGGGTCGCCTCGCCGCTCGGCTCAAGCGGCTTTTGGACGACCGCCTGGAGCGCGTGTATTTCACGAGCTCGGGCCACGAGGGGGTGGAGACCGCGCTGAAGTTCGCCCGCGCCGCGACCGGCCGCACGGGGTTCATCCGAACCAGCGCTGCGTTCCATGGGCTCTCGACGGGCGCGCTCGCCTTGAACGGCACCGAGAGCTTCCGCAAGCCCTTCGGCCCGCCCACGGTCGATGTCCGCGAGGTTCCCTTCAACGACCTCGCCGCCCTCGAGGCCGCGCTCGCCGTCGGCGATGTCGCCGCCTTCGTCGTCGAGCCGATCCAAGGCAAGCGTGTCGCCATCGCCGCGCCCGGCTACCTCCGCGAGGCATGCCGGCTGTGCCGTCGACACGGCGCGCTGTTCGTTGTCGACGAGGTCCAGACGGGTTTCGCCCGGACGGGCCGCATGTTCGCCTTCCAGCATGAGGACGACGTCGACCCGGACATGGTCGTCGTCTCCAAGGCGCTCTCTGGGGGTTACGTCCCGGTCGGCGCGGTGCTCTATCGCAAGAGCATTTACGACAAGGTCTTCTCGAGCCTCGATCGCTGCGTCGTCCACTCGTCGACGTTCGGGCAGGGCGCGCTCGCGATGGCGGCGGGGCTGGCCACGCTCGACGTCATCGAGGACGAGCAGCTTGCCGACCGTGCCGCCCGCCTCGGCGACCGGCTGGGACATGGGCTGCAGGCGCTCGCGGGCCGGCACGAGTTCGTGAAGGACGTGCGCTGGCGGGGACTGATGCTCGGCATCGAGTTTGGGCCGCCCCGCTCGCTGCGCCTGAAGGCGGCGTGGTCGCTGGCGCACGGCCTAGATCAGAACCTTTTCTGCCAGGCGCTGATCATCCCGCTCTTCGCCGAGCATCGGATGCTGACCCAGGTCTCGGGTCCGAATGTCGATATCATCAAGCTGATCCCGCCGCTCGTCCTTGACGAGTCTGACGTCGACGAGGTGGTGAGAGCGTTCGACTCGGTCTTGACCGGCCTCCATACCTTCCCCGGGCCCGCCTGGACCGCGCTCGCGAGCCTCGCACGCAACGCCGCGCGCGTCTGAGCGCGCGCGTTGCCCCTTGCATTGCCGAGCCGGTGATCGCTACTCGATCCCAGGGCTTTTCAGGGAGGTGCCCATGCAAGTCCGCGCTGCCGTCGCCCATGCGGCCGGCGAGCCGCTCGTCATCGAGACCGTCGAGCTCGACGGCCCGAAGCCGGGCGAGGTGCTGGTCGAGATCAAGGCCACAGGCGTTTGCCATACGGATGAGTTCACCCGCTCCGGCGCGGACCCCGAGGGCCTCTTTCCGTCGATTCTCGGCCACGAGGGCCCGGGTATCGTCGTCGAGGTCGGCGCCGACGTGCGTAGTGTCGCGCCGGGCGACCACGTT